>PKTC01000034.1 GCA_002869305.1 Marinilabiliales bacterium | reverse complement strand
GGACAAGAATTTAAATTAACCATTCATTCAATAGATCATTATTCTAATGCCCTTATCAGTTCCTATCAAGATATTCAGGGCGATAGCTCCAACATTGCACAAGAGCTTAACAAACTTCTTACAGAGCTTCAAAATAATGGCTTCTTAGCTTCAAGTATTGATAGTGTGAGTTTTAATGAGGAAAATGCACATGCTTATTTATTTCTCGGTGAAAAATATAAGTGGAGTGCGCTAAATTTTGAGGAATTAGAACCAGAAGTGCTGGAAAAGCTAAAATTAAATCGAAAAAAGATTGATATTGTTAACCTAAATAAATTAAACATTCTTAAAAAAACGCTACTAAGCTATTATGAAAACAGGGGTTATCCCTTTGCAAAGGTATTCTTGCAAAATATTGAAATAAAGGATTCGTTAATGCAAGCTTCCTTGTTTGTTGAAAAAGGATCTTATTGCAGTTTAGATAGCATTATATTGAAGGGTGAAGCCAAGATTACCGCAAATTATATGAGCAGAGTTCTTCAGTTGAATCAAGGTGAACCTTATAATCAGAAAAAGATTAATGCTGCAAGCAAAAGAATCAACAATTTAAGGTTTTTATCAGAAATAAAACCTGCTGAGCTTGAATTTAAAAAGGATAAGGTTGATTTATATCTCTATTTACAGAATAAAAAAGCCAACACCTTTAATGGAATAATTGGATTCGCACCTGAAAATGAAGAGACAGGAAAATTATTTATCACAGGAGAGTTGAATTTAAATCTCATGAACCCCTTTGGAAGAGGAGAGGAAATTTATCTTGAATGGGAGAAAATGGAATCATCAACTCAAAAATTAGATGTTGGGTTTATGTATCCTTATATTTTTAGATCGAATTTGGGATTGGATTCTGATTTTAGTTTATATAAAAAAGATTCAACTTATCTTTCGTTAAGTGCAGGTGTGGGAATCCGGGTTTTTCTGCATAGTGATAGTTATTTTAAAGGCTATTATAAATATAAAAGTACAACGCGCATTGGAGATGAGGAAAACCTGGCTTCCAGTTTGAATTTTGCGGATGTCAAATCAAATATCTTTGGAGGTTATTATTACATCAATAAATTAGATTACATCTATAATCCAAGAAAGGGAATTGAACTAAAGCTTTTTGCAGGGGCAGGCTTTAAAGAGATTTCAGATGCAAAAAACCTTGATGATAGCTTGAACCTTAATACTGACAGCAGGACTATAGAAGTTGAAGCAGGATTAGATGCGAATTTCTATTATCCGATTTATAATAATTTCGTGTTTCATTGTAGCAATACAACACGATACTTAGATCAGTTTGGTGATCAAGAAAAAGACATTGTTTTTTTTGAGAATGAGTTATATCGATTTGGTGGAGCCAAATCTTTAAAGGGTTTTGATGAAAGCATATTTTATGCCTCCATTTATTCTTTACAAAATGTTGAGATTAAATATTTGTTCGAACAGAACTCAGCATTTTATATTTTCTGGAATGCTGCTTATTATTACAGGAACATAACGCAGGAAACTACAGAAGATTTTCCATGGGGAGTTGGAATAGGCATGGATTTTCAAACAAAAGCCGGAATATTTTCATTAAGCTATGCTGTTGGTAAACAGTTCGATAATCCGTTGGAACTTAGAACAGCAAAAATTCATTTCGGATATATTTCGCGATTTTAGACGGTGGTACGAGTTTTATTATAAAATTTAAGCAAACCACTTTCCCAGTCATTCAGAAATTCATTTATTTCATCGATAAACTCTTGCTGTTTTTGGTTTCTATTTATGGTAGCATGAATAATCAACTTATTTCTTTCCGGTGGATATCCTGTAGTTATGGTCCAGGCCAAAGCATTTGGGCATGTCGTTAATGCAAAACGAATTCCTCCATTAATTTTATCGTAACTCAGGCCAAATTCTCCCCAAAGTGTTCCTATTAATGCATCTACACCTTTTCTCTCAATAACAAAATTTGTTTCAGTTATTTTCTCAAGATTTTCGATGGTTATATTTTCCTGAATCCATTTTTCATCCGTGTTAATGTCAATAACTTTAAAAAATTCCATGATTTATATTTTATTGTAAATGGAAGAAGTTTAGAGCAAACAAAACTGATGCAGTTCTATAAATAAACGTTCAATTTTAACTAAAAACTAAAAACTCAGAACAATAATCTACTCTGTTACTTTAAAGAATGAATTTGCCTGGGCAGTAGCCGTAATGATCATATCATTTACACATACATGTTCGGGTCTTGTGGCTACATATAAAACAGCGTCAGCAACATCTTTTCCATACAACGGAGTAAATCCTTTGTAAACACTATCCGCTTTTTGCCTATCTCCCTTAAAACGAACTATTGAGAACTCCGTTTCCACCATACCTGGATTTATGGCTGTAACCTTTATTTTATGCGGAAGCATGTCAATTCGCATGCCTTTCGTTATAGCATCTACAGCATGTTTTGTGCCGCAATATACATTCCCTTTTTCGTAAGCTTCTTTACCTGCTGTTGAACCAATGTTGATAATATGTCCGTGTTTCTTTTCAACCATTCTCGGAGCTATTTTTCTGGTAACATAAAGCAATCCCTTAACATTGGTATCAATCATTCGCTCCCAAT
>PKTC01000305.1 GCA_002869305.1 Marinilabiliales bacterium | reverse complement strand
CATAAAAGCGATGAACTTATTTTAGAACAGTTTGTCACAAAGAATCTTAAATATTTGGGAATGATCGGTAGTAAAAATAAAGTAAATACTATTTTTGAATCCTTAATCAGCAAGGGTATTTCAGAAAGTGATCTTGCAAAAGTTGATGCTCCAATGGGTATAAACATAAGTAGTAAAACAACTCCTGAAATTGGTATAAGCATAGCCGCAAAGGTTATCCAGGTGAAGAATACAAAATAATCCAAATTTTTAATTCTGAGCTTAACTGCTAATATTTAATGCTTTACAAAAAAGCACCGAAAATTTAGTTGTATTATACAATTATTTTAGTTGTATTATACAACTTTCTTAAAATATTTGTTTATTTTTGAGCTCCTAAATCTTAAAAGTATGAGCAAGAACGAATGTGTTACATGTTGCAAGCTTAATATCAAAGGCACTGAGATTGATGTTGCTGAAGAAATTGAAAAAATAGTTCATTTCATTGTTAGCATGGAACGTGAGCAATTAAAACTTCATGGCTTTACAATCACTCAAAGCCGGTGTTTAATTAAACTAAGTCGTTGCCAAAGCATATCAATGAACGAATTAAGTGAGTACATGCATCTTGACAAAAGTACAATGACTCGAATCATTGCAACACTTGAAAAAAATAATTTTATTACAAAAGATAAATGTACCGAAGATAAAAGAATTACCTATATAAGCCTTACTGGCATTGGACAAGAAGCGGCCTTAAAAATTCGTAATATGTTTGGCGAATATTATACCCGGGTAATTTCTCATATTCCTTTTGGTAAAATTGATACGGTAATAGATTCTCTATTTATATTTCTAGATGCTATAACAAAGGCAAAAAGTGAAATGCATACATCTGAAAAGTAACAACTTATTAAAATGCCAAATTATCAACTTAAGTCAGAAAAGTTACTTTCAGAAGAATTCATTAAGCTAATAAAACTGGCTTTACCTATTGTAGGATCTTCTATTCTTCACGTCTTATATAATCTAACAGATATGCTATGGGTCGGAAAATTGGGCACTGGTGCAATAGCGGCTGTTGGTACTGTTGGTTATTACATCTTTTTTGCCATGGCCATTTCCTCCTTAATTGGCATAGGCTCAGCAATAAAAATTTCACACGAGGTTGGAGCTAAAAATCCAAAAGCATCGGGAGAATATGCTGTTGCATCTGTTTGGGGAATTGGACTAATAGCTCTTGCCTCATCTATTGTGATGTTGTTTTTCTCAAAGAACCTGATTGGATTTTTCAATTTACAAGATGAAAATGTGAATCTTCAGGCCATTAATTATATGAAAATTGCAGCATTTGGTTTGGTGTTGAATTACATCACAATTGCTTTTATGAGTATTGTTAACTCGCATGGCTTAACAAAAATATCTTTTAGAGTTAATATAATTGGAGTTGTAATTAATATTGTTCTTGATCCAATATTTATTTTTACTTTAGGATTAGGAGTTGAAGGTGCAGCATTAGCTACCGTGATATCGAGACTAATGACCACTATTGTTTACTTATTCTATTTTAAGCAATCCAACATTGCTTTCTTTAATGGATTTGCTCCTAAATTTAGTAAGCTAAAAACGATCATTCAAATTAGTTCTCCAACAACCGGAAAGAGAATCACTTTTATGATCATTTCCTTGGTTCTAGCCAGAATAATAGCCCAATGGGGAGCTGGCGCAATTGCAGTACAGCGAATTGGCGTTCAAATAGAATCAGTAACTTTTATGATTCTATGGGGAATCTCGCAATCAACAAGTATATTGACTGGACAATATTACGGAGCAAAGACTATTCATAATATTAAACATGTTTACAATGCAGGGTTAAAAATATCAATTGGAATTGGAGTTACAACAACTCTTTTATTAGTAGCTTTTCCAGAGCTATTAATGTCTATCTTTTTTCACGAAACTGAAAGTATTTTATTAGGTAAAAATTATCTAATTATTATTGGAATATCTCAACTGTTTATGTGTTTGGAAATGCTAAATGAAGGTGCTTTCAATGGGCTTGGAAAAACACAATATCCGGCTGTAGTTAGTATTATTTTTACAGCCTTAAGAATTCCGATGGCTATATACCTCGGAAATTATACATCTTTAGCTTTGGATGGAATTTGGTGGAGTATTTCAATCTCCAGTATTTTAAAGGGAATAATACTATTTGGATTGTTCCAGTATGTTTTTTTCGGGATAGGTAAGATCAGAAACAAAGGATTATATTTCAAATTGCAAAATCAATAGTAGGAAATGATACAAGAACTGAATAATATATTTAATAATATAATTAAGGAAAAAAAGTTAGAACATATACTAAAGGGAAACTTTGGTATTGAAAAAGAAAATATAAGAGCAAGTAAAGATGGGTTTATTTCATTAAAACCGCATCCCACACTGCTAGGAGATAAAAATTTACACCCTTACATCACAACTGATTTTGGCGAAAGCCAAATTGAAATGATAACTCCACCTTTAAGTTCTATTGAAGAAACACATGGTTTTTTAGAAACTATTCATGATATTGTTACTGAAAATATTGGAGATGAATTGTTATGGCCGCAAAGTATGCCTCCTCTCCTTCCTGATGAGAATAAAATCTCTGTAGCACAATATGGCGAACTTGGAAAAAGCAAGGTTGAATATAGAGAAAAACTTGCTAAAATATATGGTAAGGAGCGTCAATTAATATCGGGTATACACTTCAATTTTTCCTTTGCAGATGAATTGATACAGGAGGCATTCACAAAACTAAATTATGAAGGGGATATTTCCAGTTTTAAAGAAATTGCATATTTAAGAGTTGTCAGGAACTTCTTACGCTACCGTTGGCTCATAATATATCTTTTTGGATCAAGCCCTGTTGCTGCGCCGTCTTTTAAATTAAAATCTCTCTTTTCTGGTGAAAATGAACCGGTTAGCTGCACCAATGGTAGATCAATACGGACCAGTCCAAGAGGATACCGAAATAAAGAAGAATTGTATACCAATTTTTGCTGTATAAATCAATACAAAACTGAGATTGAAAAGCATATTAAGGCTGGTAAATTGATGGACGAAAAAGAACTGTATTATCCGGTGAGATTAAAATTTCAGGAAGGTTCATTCAATATTTCACACATTGAAATTAGGCTTCTTGATCTTGACCCTTATGAAAAAGCAGGTATTTCTAAAAATACTATGTATTTTATGCATTTATTCCTCTTGTACTGCCTTTTCAAAGAAGAGAAAGGTTTTCTTGATTTAAATGAACAAAAAACTGCAACAAGCAATCTTGATTTAATTTCATGTGATGGAATGATAAACAATCTTCATCTTAAAACCTACGATGGAGATTCAATACTTGCTCAAGAGTGGGCTATTCAAATTCTTGGAGAAATGAAATCAATGTTCAGTCAATTGGAGATTCTTGAAAATCCAAATTACCATGCAAGCTTAAAAGATATTGGAGAAATCATCTCTGGCCAAACTATTCAAAATGCACCAAAAATTAACGAAGAGGTTACAGAAAAGGGATTTATTAATCTTCATCTCGATTTGGCAAACAAATATAAAGAAATGAGCCTGGAGAAATCTTTTCAGTTTCATGGTTTTACTGATTTAGAACTTTCAACCCAACTTCTTTTGAAAGAATCTGTTCGACGAGGATTAAAAATAGACATTCTGGACCGAAAAGAAAACATCATACGTTTATCTAATATAACACAAACACATTACATAAAGCAAGCTACCTGCACCTCATTAGATAATTACAGCAGTGTACTTATGATGGAGAATAAACTAGTTACGAAAAACATACTTGCAGAAAACAATATCTCAGTTCCATTTGGAAAACAGTATGAAGATGAATCTGAAGCAAAAGAAGCTTTCAATTTCTGGAAAAATAGTCCAGTTGTTATCAAACCTAAGTCGACAAATTTTGGTTTAGGAATAACTATTATTAAAAACAATACAGATATTTCGTTATATAATAAAGCCATTAAGATAGCTTTTGAACATGATCAGGATATTCTTATTGAGAAATTCTTCCCGGGAAATGAGTATCGCTTTTTTGTCATAAATGATGATGTTCCAGGCATACTTCAGCGTGTTCCAGCAAATGTTACTGGTAATGGAAAAAATACAATCGCAGAGTTAATTACTGAAAAGAACAAAAATCCTATAAGAGGTAAAGGATACAAAACACCATTGGAGAAAATCGCTCAAGGCGAAGCAGAAAAAATCTTTCTCAAAACTCAGGGTTTAAATTTTGAAAGTATTCCCAAGCAAAACGAAACAATCTTTTTAAGGGCAAATTCCAACATTAGCACCGGTGGTGATAGTATAGATTTTACAGATGAAATGCATCCTTCTTACAAGGAAATTGCTATAAAAGCCGCGAAAGCTCTTAATGTTAAAATAACAGGACTCGATATGATTGTTACAAACATGCATGAACCAGCAAATAATGACAATTATACAATCATTGAACTTAACTTTAATCCTGCCATCCATATACATTGCCATCCATTTATTGGGAAAAATAGAAAACTAAATGTTAAAATGTTAGATGCACTTGGGTTCTAATGATACACAACTCCAGTAATAGAATTATTCAATTGAATGTATTCAACTTTGCATTCTTTATTATGCAGTCCATCTACCTAACTTAACTTTACGACCACAATATAAATCCACTAGTCGAAAATTTATTTTTTGAATCATTTAAAATTATTTATTTGAGCTTATTTATAAAATTTTGTAGATATCATCATCATTTAAAACATAATACTATGAAAACTAAACTATTATTGATTTTATTAACCGTAACTCCATTATTTTTTTCAAGTTGTAATACATCTTCTATTGAACAAGAAAGATTAGAGAAAGTAGAGAGTATGCTGGAAATTCAAAATACAATTACAGCCTATGCTATGGCATGGGATTATGAAAAAACGGAGGAATTCGCCAATCATTTTCACAAAGATGCCATAATAATAGATTCGTGGCACAACACAGAAACAGAACGTTTTAATGGTGTTCAAGAATTTATGGATGCAAGAAAAAGTGAAAATGGAAACATAGGTGGACACACCTTAAGTCTTATTCATTTCGAAGATTTAACCGAAACAACAGCAAAAACCAAAGTTGTTTTCAACTATTTTTGGTATGGCGATTTCGTTAATAGCGATGCTAAAGTAAATATTAGGGGATTATACATTGACGAATGGGTAAAAACTGAAGACGGATGGCGAATTATGAAACGTAGAATAGAACATGAAAATGTTCCGGAACACCGAGCTAAACAATTTGGTATTATCGAATAAATGTATTACTAAAAACATTTAGCATTCGCAGGAATAGCATGTTCTATTCCTGCTATTAAAACCAGCTATAAAAATAAATTATATAATATAAATTGAAATTAGAGCCACAGTATTAACTTGTGGCTCTTTACATTTACCTATACTTTAATGTTTTCTTTATAAACAGTTGTTTAATTGAATCATAGAGAGAAACTTTAATATCTCTTCATAATAACACTGCATTTTATCCTTATCTTTGATGAGTAAAAATATAAGCATGAATGCAATATTTATAATTGGTAGTGTACAAGCCTTTTTCTTTTCAATACTAATTTTTTCTAAAAAACATAAAAGCTTTCATGATAAAGTTCTAGCGAGCTGGTTACTACTAATGGGATTACAGCTACTGCTTAAATATATTAATTTCAATGAATTGTATATTTATGTGCCATGGATTTTAGGATTAAATGCGGGTTTTCCTCTTGTGCATGGTCCCATGTTATTTTTGTATGTTAATTCGCTAACCAAAAATTACAAAAAGATTAGAAGAATAGATTATCTGCATTTCATACCTTTTGTTTTAATGTATATTTATTTATTACCTGTTTTGCTTCTAAGTTCAGAATCAAAAATTCAGATTTTTATACATGGACAAAATTATGATCCAAAATACCTACCCTTATTCATCTTATTGATATTATCGGTTCCATCCTATATTGTATGGTCATTTTATTCATTAAAAAAACATCAAAGCAATATTCTAAGATTTTTTTCATTTAATGAAAAAGTTGGACTACAATGGCTTTATTACCTAACAATTGGTCTGGGTGCTATTTGGCTGGCAATTGTTTTGGCATATATGCTTACCTATGCATTCGGAATAATTCATCAAGCAAATAGAGACATACTTATCTATATTGTTTTTGTGATTTATATTTTTATACTAGGATTTAAAGGATTAAAGCAAGGAAACATCTTTTTTGACATTAATCCTCTTCTTTCAAAAGCCAATCAATCAAAAAAGATAGGCAGTTTAGAAGTTGAAAAAGAAGTTAAGGTTAAACAAGCGAGTAAAATAAAAAATGCTGATGAAATTCTCAAAAAAATTCAAAGCTATATGGAAAAAGAAAAGCCATATCTAGAAGAAAAGCTAACCATTGTGCAATTATCAGAATCTTTAAATATCCCATATTATATATTATCTCAAGTCATAAACGATAAATTAAATCAAAACTTCTTTGATTTTGTAAATTACTATAGAGTAAACGAGGCTAAAGAAAAATTATGTGATCCTAAATTTGATCATTATACGATTTTGGGAACAGCTCTCGATTGTGGATTTAACTCAAAAGCATCATTTAATAGAATATTTAAGTTAAAGACATCTAAAACTCCAACTCAATATAAAAACTCTCAAAAGCTAAATTAGTATAATTCATTCTTTAGTCTCATTGTTGTAAGTTAAGACGATTTGTATTTCTGTATCAAGTTTATTTGCTAAAAAATAAAAGCAATAGTTATGATACGGAACATTTTTTTAACTGCATTAAGAAACTTTCAAAAAAATAAGCTTTATGCAGGCGTTAATATTGTGGGTTTATCAATTGCAATGGCAAGTTTTATAATAATCTTTCTATTAGGATACTCATTTGTAAAGAAAGATCGATTTAATAAAAATTATAAATCTATATATCGAATAGAACAAAAACTAACAGGATTAAGTAATGGAAATGTGAATGAATTTAACACTCCTGCTCCATTGGCAAACATACTGATTGAAAAATACCCGGAAATTAGAAAAGTATCAAGATTTCTAAGAAGTTCTAATTTTATTTCTGATAAAGATGATAGTAAGTTTCTTCAAACCGGCGCATTTGTTGATGATTCTTTTTTAAAAATATTTACCTTTAAATTTTTGCATGGTAATTCTCTTAATCCATTTGCTAACAGCAATGGAATAATTCTTACGGATAAATTGGCTAAAAAGCTTTTTGACCAAGAAAATGTAATTGGTAAAGTAGTTCGGTTAAATAATAAGCTAGATTTAATAGTTACCGGAGTAATTAAGGAAGAAAAAGAAACCAATTTTTATTTCTCATATTTAGTACCTTTTCAACTGCACAAAGACTTTATCGGTGCTGATTACAATTATAATTGGAATAAAGATAGTAGCAATGTTCAAACATTAGTTTTAGTTGACGTAAAGCAAAATATAAATCCGTTAAATAATAAAATATCTAATGAACTTAACTATCACAGCGATGATTATAAGAACTCAAGTTTATATTTAAAAGCTCTAAAAGAAATAAACTATACAGGAAGCAACGAAACTGGATGGAAGTTCTTACTGCTACCAATTACTTTAGCAATATTCATTTTGGCAATTGCATGTATCAATTTTACTCAAATGGCTGTAGCGTATTCAACCGATCGTGGTAAAGAAGTTGCCATAAGAAAGCTTAATGGTTCAAAAAATATCCACATTAAGCTTCAACATATTGTTGAAGCCATAATACTAGCATACATATCGTTAATCTTTGCTTTTATACTAGCTGAGTTTTCATTACCTATATTTAATAAAGGCTTTTCGAATGATCTTAGTATAGAGTATATTAGCAACTGGAAATTTACCGTCTTTATGATTTTGATTGCTACTGTAACTGGAATTCTTTCAGGATCTTACCCAGCTTTTTTTCTTTCTTCCCAAAATATAATACATGTGCTGAAAAATGGAATCAAACCTGGTAAAAAAGGATTGCTTCTTAATAAAATATTGGTAATCTCTCAATCAGCTTTTGCTGTAATACTGGTAATTACAACAGTTTTTATTGTTAATCAAATAAAATATATAAATAGCAGAGATATTGGTTTTAATGAAAAGAATATTTTATTCAGTATTTATAAGGTTAATACAATAGAAGAAGATAATAAAATGGAGCTTTTCAGGGATTTATTGACTAAAGAGAATTATATCTCAAGCGTTTCATTTAGCAAATACGTTCCATATATTTTTGGAGAATATAGAAATAAGGAAATTGAGTTTGAGAATTACAATAAGGAAAATAAAATCTCTTTTCAGCATAATGAAGTTGATTATCAGTATTTTGACACCTATGAAATCCAATTATTAAATGGTAGGGTATTCTCTAAGGAAAGTAATGAAAGTGAAAATTGTATAATAAATGAATCCGCAGCAGAATTATTAGGTAAAGAAGATCTATTAGGTAAAAAATTAAATAATAAGTATACTATAATCGGAATTGTAAAAGATTATCACACATTTATTAGTTTCGATAATCCTAAACCACTATTGCTTACATATAAAGAAAATGCCAGGGGTTTAATGAGTGTTGCTAGTATTAAACTTGCTGATAATATTACAGATCTACAACTGGCTAGAAAGTCTATAAATTCAACTTATCAAGAAATTTTTACTGAAGATGCTATTGAAACCAAACTAATTGAAGATGAAATCAATTTTTATAAGGAATATCTAATCAGCTCAATAAATCTTATGAAAATATTCACTTTGATTACTATTATCATTTCATTATTTGGTGTTTTAGGGCTTGTATCGTATTTAACTAAAAGAAGATATAAAGAAATTAGTATCAGAAAAGTATTAGGGGCAAATATCAAAAATATTTATTATTTAATTGTAAATCAGTTTTTTATTTTAATAATTATCTCAATGTTTATTTCATTACCGCTATCCTATTTTATTGCAAATAGTATGTTACAGCAATTTTCCGATAAAACAGAATTAAATTATTCTTGGTTCATCCTAATTCCTGTTTTTACAATAGTTACTGTTATATTTTCAGTAAGTATGCAGTCCTTTAAAGCTGCATCAAGGAATCCGGTTATAGCGTTAAGAAATGAATAAAATGAAATTAATTAGAATTAATGTATAAAAAAATGTCTCATCATTCTAATTTGAGACACTGTAAAGAAGATCATTAAATAAGTTTGTAGTAAATTTAAAAATATAAACATAAAGTAATGAAAAAAATAATTGTAATACTTCTAATCATATATTCTGTAAGTTTATCAGCCAAAAAGAATCCTTATCCGAAGATAAATAATATAAATGAGCATAAAGCTGGTGATTTTATTACTGCACAAGGGAAATCAAAAAATAAATACTATAAAGAATATCCTAAGAAAATAGAAACCACATATGGCACAATAGTAGTTAAAGAAAATAGATCTAAACCTGATTCCAGATTCATTACGCTTCCTGTAAAAAAGCTACATTCATTAAGTGAAAATCCAAAAGAACCAATCTTCTTATTATATGGTGGACCAGGTTCAAGTAATTTAAGAGAAGCACCATTCTTGTGGTTACTTGAAGAACATGATATTGTAATGGTTGGTTATCGAGGTGTAGACGGTTCTGTTTCTTTACAAAGTCATGAAATACCGGAAGCTTTAGCTTCTGAAGGAAGTCCTTTGGGGCAAGAAAATATAAAACGCTTAACCGAAGCCTCTTTAAGAGCATATGATCGCTATAAAAGTGAAGGAATTGACATAGATGCTTACAATATGATTGAAGTAATTGACGATTTTGAGGATGCAAGAAAGGCACTAGGATACAATAAGATAAACCTTTGGGGATTTAGTTATGGAACACGCGTATCATATCTCTTTGGATTAAGGTATCCTGAAAGTATAAATAGAACCTTAATAGAAGGTGTTAATCCTCCGGGACATTTTGTTTGGGAACCTGCAGATATTGACAACTTATATGCTTACTTAGGAGAACAGTGGAAAAAATATCCGGAATGTCTGGCAAAAAGTCCTGATATTGTAAAAACCATTGAAAATGTTTTAGCGAGTTTAACTAGAAAATATAAAAAAATAACCATTAATCCGGATAAAGTTAAAATGATGTTGTTTATGATGGCTTATACCAGAACTGGAATAGTGCAAACCTTTGATGCGTTTGTAGCTGCAGAGCAAGGAGATTACAGTGGAATAGCATTTCTTTCCATGGCATTTGACCAATTGCCTAATATGCCTGGAATGTATTGGGGCGATAATTTTGCGAAAGCATTCAGCGCTGATTTTGATCCAAACAGGGATTATATAAAAGATATGGATCCGGAAGGTTCATTAATTGGTTCCCCTATGTCTAAGCTATTTTCGATTGGTACTTTTGGTGGATGGCCAATAAAATCAATTCCTGAAGAGTATAAAAAAATGCAGACATCCAATGTTCCAACATTAATGATTAGTGGATCAATAGATATAAGTACTCCACCACAATATAGCACAGAACTACTACAATATTTACCAAATGGACAACAGATTGTTCTTATTGACAGAGGGCATCAAGATACGGGTGCTCTTCAAAAGGATGCTTATCATAAATTGGTACTAAGTTTCTTTTCAAATGGAAGCGTAGATTCTGATTTTACTGATGTTCCCATTGATTTTACACCTCCAAAACAAACTTTTCAGAAAATGGGAAATCTCTTCTATAAACTGGATAGAATGCGACTTACTGGATTGGTTATGAAAATGATGCAATAATTACAATAAAGCCACTTTATGTGGCTTTTATCTTTTAAAATCATCTGTATATACAATTTTATTTGTTGAGTCATATAAGATGAGATTTTTCACAGCCCCTGCTCCTTTAAAAAAGTAATGCCAGCCTTTAATAGTCCCAACGTTTTCGTTATCATTTAGCTCATATGCCAAATTGTAATCAATAAAAATCTTAAGGTGTTTACTATCAACTTCTCCCCTGACTTTTCTCCAATCAGTTAAATCACAACCTAAACCGGATAAATCGTTGGTTTTCCCAGAAATCCTTACATCACCTGCTAAAATACCTATATCACTAACACAGACTTGAGTGCTAATTGGTATTACAATAGTTCCTTTATCTCCATAGATAAATATTTGGCACATCTCGCAAATTAATGCTAATTCATCGCTGCTATTTTTTATTTCAGTTTCAAAAGAAAAATTATCTGCCTTTAAGCCATCAAATTCTCTGATATTAAAATAACTTACATAGAATTCATCAGCTGTAATATCTACATTATTAAGTTTTAGTAAATCTAGTGATGCAAACATATTGCCATCACTAATAAGATTTTCATTCCTGATATATGTAGGCATTAAGTCATCGGGCGTTTCTCGTACCAAGGTTAGCCAATCTTTAGTTGTTATGTGCACATAATAACCTTTAACTAATTCATTATCAATAATTAGTTTTGCATGATGATATCCAGGATAATAATATGTACAAGTATAATATCTATCCTCTTTTTTAATGTTTTCTCTTTCCTTTGGATTCCATGATAATTGAATACACAAGCTATCAGGCTTATATGAGCCAATATTATAATCGAAAATAATTGTATTCGGAACACCTTCTTTTATACTTTTCTTACTAGTAAAAACTACCTCTTCTTCCAGGACAGAAATATTTCTTTCTACTCTTTTCAGCTTTGATAATAACACAAATATGGCCATGAACGCTAGAATTGAAATCAGAAAAACTAATTTAATCCTGAATGATCTTTTACTATTTACTTTTTTCTTTAATGGTTCATCTCTTAATGCATTTAGACTTATGTTCTCATCTCGAATATAATTTTGCTCCTTAAATTGATGCCAATTTTTATAATCGAGATACTGTGCCAAGGCATCTAATGTATTTATCTGAAATGATCTTTGATATGAGCTATCCCAAATTCTCTTTATGGTCGATAAACTTAATTGCGTATTTGACTTTTCATAAATTGCATCTGCCAAAAACTGAAAATCTCTTTGCTTTAAATTTCCGGCATCTAGCCAATTCAGTTTTTCTTCAATTTTTTTTCTACATGTCAAAATATACTCTGTATCACTCATATATAAAAGAATAAAGTCGCATTAGCGAAAATAATCAAATCATAAGCAAAAGCAAAAAAATGCTTGAACGTTTTTTGAATGGAGTTTGAATTCTTATTGAATAGAAATTATAATGAAATATTATCAACTTTGAGAAATAACAAAATTTTATTTAATAAAACATGAAAAGAGTAAAACAATTAATTTTGATACTTATCGGGCTATTTTTATCAAATCAGTCCATTTCTCAAATCTTTATCAAAAAGAATATTGAATCATTTGAAAGCACCAAATGTAATTTATGGGGATTAACAGCAATAGATTATGACTCAGATGGATATTTAGATTTATTTGGAACTGACATTCAAGGAGAAGAAAGACTTTTTCGCAATGATGGTAAGGGTAATTTTATTTTAGTAAATAATGATAATGGAGGAATTGATTGTGGCGGAAGAGAAAGTGGAATAAGCTGGGGCGATTATGATAACGATGGCGATCCTGATCCATTAATTGCTACACAAGGAGGAGTTAATTATTTGTTTAATAACAAGAATGAAAAAGGATTTAATCGTATACGTAGTGGTCATATTGTTACTGATACTTTAAATTCTTTTGATGCAGCTTGGGTAGACTACGACAATGATGGGTGGTTAGATGCTTTTGCTTCAAACGTATTAACATTTGGTGTAAACAAAAGGCCTGGCACTTTTAGTTATTTCTATCGTAATAAAGGCAATGGAAAATTTAAAAAAATTAAAAACGATATAATATCTGTTGATGAAGGGAATAGCACAACTGCGAGCTTCGCTGATTATGATAATGATGGTGATCAGGATTTGTTTATTGCAGATATGGGCGATTTTAATAGGTTTTACACTAATAATGGTGATGGCACATTTACCAAAGTTACAAGTGGTGATATAGTAGAAAGCCAGAACCATAGTCTTAGCGCTGCTTGGGCTGATTATGACAATGATGGAGATCTTGATATTTTTGTTGTAAATGGTCTTTATGCAGAAAAAGATGCTTTATATAGCAACAATGGTGATAAAACATTTACTAAAATATTGGAAGGGCCTTTAGTTAATAATCCTGCAGGTGGGTGGAATGCCGCCTGGGGAGATATTGACAATGATGGAGATGAAGATTTATATGTTAGCACATGGAATAGTATAAACCTTTTTTACATCAATAATGGAGATGGAACCTTTACTAAAAACGAAAATGAAGCTATTGTTACCGATAGTGATAGTATAAGCACTGCAACTTCTGTATGGGGAGATTTCGATAATGACGGTGATCTGGATTTCATAACTGCCAATTGTATAGATTCTAAAAATATATATTACGAAAATGTTGGTAATAATAACAATTGGATAAGTATAAAACTAGAGGGTACAATTTCTAATCGAAGTGCTGTTGGAGCTCAAATTAGGGTTAAAGCAGTAATCAATGGTCAAGAAGTTCAGCAAATGAGAGAAATTAGTGCAAGCAACGGATTTAGAACTTTAAATAATGGGTTTAGAGCTCATTTTGGCCTTGGAAATGCAGATATCATTGAGAATATTGAAGTAAAATGGCCTTCAGGGAAAAAGAGTATTATAAATAAAATTGACGTTAATCAATTCTTTCTAATTAAAGAATAGTTTATTTTATAATCAAATATAAAATATACCTAATTAAACTATTGATATGAAACTAAAATTATTCCTATTATTTATTTCACTAATCACTTTAAAATATAATAATTTAGTTGGTCAAACCAATCGCTACATAGACTCCATAAGAATTGGGAAATTTGTTGTTTATAAGCTTCAAGAAGCGGAATTCTATGTTCCTTCGTCAGTATTAAAACCTATTAATAAAGATAAAATGCCTCTATTAGCAGCTAATCTGGACTCGGTTCATGCACCTGCTAATTCCTTCTTGATTAAATCGCCTAACAATATAATTCTTGTTGATGCGGGTATTGGGGACTATTCCTCAAATCCAGAAAAAAACTTAATGACTTTAATAAAAAGTATTGGAGTAGAACCCAATCAGGTTGATATGATTCTTATTACGCATTTTCATTTCGATCATATTAGTGGTCTAATTGATTCACTTGGAAATGAATCATTCCCTAATGCATCAATCTATGTATCCCAGAAAGAAAATGATTACTGGTTTAATAATCCCAATCAACTACTTGAAAAGCATAAGAAAAGGGCGAAAATGGTACCAAATTATTTCGTGCCCTATATGAATGCAAATAAATACTATACTTTCAATGATTACGAATTTATTGCTGAAGGAATACAAGCAATTCCAGCCTATGGCCACACTATGGGTCACACTATTTTTTCCTTTGAATCTTCAAATCAAACATTATGGTGCATTGGAGATTTGATGCATATTAAGAAAATTCAGTTTGATCATCCAAGGTTGGGTATTACTTACGACTCCAAACCTGAAACAGCTGTAGAGTCTCGCATGAAATTATTTGAGCAAGCTGCTAAAAAAAGAGTTTACATTGCTGCATCTCACGATTTTGATTACTTTAAAATAAAAATTAATGGTGAAAAAATTGTAGAAATTCCTTTAACATATCTCATTTTGTAAGCCTTATTGCTTGAGAAAAGTAGTTTTTGATGTAATTTTTGTACTCTGATGTGGACTAAGCATTAATTGATGGAGTTGAATTAAAATTTAATTTTATAGCCATAAAATTAAGACAACTACTCAAAATCTCTGTAAATCAATTTATAAAATTAATAAGTAGTTATATTGTTAAAAATATGTTAATAGAATATTTAGTTTTCTATTTTTTGTAATTAAGATTTATTTATCTTTGCTCAGAATATGATTTTTGATATTTAACAATGACATTAAAAATATTTAAAGACAAGATACAGTCAGTAGAACAAAACTTAAGGGTCCATTGACCCCGAAAAACAGGTTTCTTTTTTAAGAAACCTGTTTTTTTTGTATAATAACTAAGGCAAATGATTTTTATATTATTAAGTATTGTTTCTTCAGTCTCAATTTATGTGATCTTCAAATTTTTGGATAGACACAAAATTGGTACCTTCAATGTCATCATCATTAATTATATTACAGCGGCGGTATTAGGATTTTTACTCATAAAATCCGAAATAGATATTTCTCCAATCTATAAAAATAATTGGTTCCCCTATTCAATACTTATAGGGGTTTTATT
Source organism: Marinilabiliales bacterium (assembly GCA_002869305.1). GTDB lineage: Bacteria > Bacteroidota > Bacteroidia > Bacteroidales > UBA12077 > UBA12077. Next base: position 1,080 of record PKTC01000305.1, on the reverse strand, counting down.
TATCATGATGTTTGTGGTAATAGCAAGGTCCTCACAAGTGGTTGGAATAGCTGTTACAACCATATCCAATAAAATGTCTGTTATTATTCCAATTGCAGTTTCTATTATAATTGATCCTTTGGATATTCTCACAAATTTAAAATCCGCAGGTATTATCCTAGCTATTATTGCTCTTTTTTTATCTGTTTATAAGAAAAGAAAAGTGGAGTTTGACCCAAGGCATATTTATTTACCTATAATTCTTTTCCTTGGAATGGGATTAGTCGACTCCTTTGTTAAATATGCACAACAATTTTACGTGGCTGATGAAGTATTACCCGTATTTACAGCCATTCTATTTACCATGGCAGCTATTTCAGGTTTAATCACAAAATTTTTGAGAAAGACATCATTCCTATATCTTGTTGAAAAGAAGACATTGCTTTGGGGTATTGCCTTGGGAATAAGTAATTATGGATCACTCTATTTTCTTATTAAGGCCTTAAATCATAAAAATCAAATAGGCGAAACATTAGACGGTTCAATTGTATTTGGTATAAACAACCTAGGAGTAATTACTTTATCCGTTTTTATAGGATTAATCGTTTTTAAAGAAAAATTCCTTAAAATAAACTGGATAGGAATCGTTTTATCGTTAATTGCAATTTATATATTATCTATTACATAAATGGAAGAATTTGTAGATCAATATTTAACCATAAGTAAGCCCAGCGAGGGTTTGTTCAAAGACAGAGGAAGTAAATTTCTCGCCTTTGCTTACCCTGTTTCAAGCGAAGAAGAGATTAAAGCATTTCAAGAACAGTTAAGAAGTGATTATCATGATGCTCGTCATCATTGTTATGCCTATATGTTAGGCCCAAAAAAAGAAAATTACCGAGCTAACGACGATGGAGAGCCATCTAGTACAGCAGGCAAACCCATATTAGGACAAATCAGGTCCTTTGATTTAACCAATATTTTAATTGTAGTAATCAGGTATTTTGGAGGAACAAAGTTAGGTGTTGGGGGTTTAATTAATGCATATAAAACAGCAGCCGAAGAAGCTCTTAAAAATGCTAAAATCATCAGAAAAACATTGTT
>PKTC01000263.1 GCA_002869305.1 Marinilabiliales bacterium | reverse complement strand
TAAAGAAGGTGCAAAAGAAAATAATAAAACTGAATTCATGGTTCAGGTTCCGCAGAATTACGATCAAAATATCCGTTACCCGTTAATGCTGATTATGCATGGCGGAATTGGAAATATCCCTGACTTACAATATTATTATCAATCTGAAAAGTTAAGCGCTGAATTCATAGTTGTTTATACACATGGCTCAAGGTTTTTTGGCTCATATTCCAGAGCTTATAATCGTGAAAACTGGGAAAATGACATAAAAAGCATCTATCAACAAGTGATTTCAAATTACAACGTTGATACCACAAAAGTAATACTTGCCGGACCCTCAGCTGGTGGATATCGTTCCATAGCACTTGGATTAAATAATACTATACCAGCAAAAGGACTTCTACTCTCTTTTGCCGTTAATCCTAACGTTTGGGACAGCACGTTATATATCAATTCTGCAGAAAGAGGACTAAAAGTAGCCTTGATGTGTGGGGAAAATGATTGGGCCATTCAAATGCAAAAAAAGCTTGCCTATTGGTTTGATAAATATGGCATCAAAAACCGATTTGTGGTATTCCCGGAGGAAGGGCACGGATTTCCTGATAATTGGGCCTATTATCTGGATACTTCTATTGATTATATTTTTAAAGATGATGAAACAAAGTAATTAGAAGGGATGATAAATTTCTGTTTTTCATGCGACATACTGACGGACAGGATTTCTTTTGGCTTTCAACGGATGTAATTGATGATTTAAGAGCCCAATTTACAATAATATAAAATGAAAAAAACAATCTTATTGTCACTAGTTATTTTGTTGTCATTCAGTGCTTTATTTGCGCAGGATGAGCAAGCAAAAGAGAAAGAGCTTATAAAACAAGTTATCCAGTCGGCTTATGTCGATGGCTTGTGCAATAACGCAGATGAAGAAGCAATAAATAAAGGGTTTCACCCCGGATTTGAATTGCTGAGTGCCGGTAAAGGGAATGCTATGTGGAAACTGCCAATTTATAATTGGATAGATATAGCAAAAGCAGGAAAAGAAAAGGGCAATACCTATTCATTTCAAAATGAACTTACCACAGTGAAATATTTATTCATTGATATTGCAGGAAATGTAGCCGTAGCTAAAATTGAATTTTACGAAGGAAAAAGTATGAATTATATTGATTACTTGTCACTTATGAAGTTCGAAGACGGTTGGAAAATTGTAGGCAAAATAGCACATCGGGTTGAAAAAGAAGACAAGTAAACACTTAATGATTATAAAAAACGAACGATGGTAAGGATTATCTTATTGGCAATAATTATCGGATTTATTACCTTAAATTTTAAGAGTGGCATAGCTCAGAATAAAGTTTGTGATAACCAGGAGCTTATTAAAATTTTTAAAAGTGATCAGGACGATAGAACGAATCATATTGATAGGAGTATTATTCAAAAAAATGATAGTATAAGGGAAGCGAGAGTCTATGAATTATTAGATTCAAATAAAGTACGCACGTCAACCGATTATTGTAATGCAGCATTGATTTTTCAACACGGAGAAGACTCTGTTGCTTATGGAATGGCTGTGAAATTGATAAAAAAATCTATTTAGCTGGATTCAACGCAAAATAAATGGTTCCTGGCTGTATTAACAGACAGATATTTATTGAGCATAAATAAACCTCAAATTTATGGTACGCAATATAAGAGATTAGATAATAAAGTTGTTGTGAGAAAAAAAATGGACTCAACAAAAATTACTGATGCTGAAAGAATTGAGTTTGGAGTGGAAACATTAGCTCAGCAAAGAGAAAAAATTAGAAACCTGAATCGAAAGAAACTAACAGAATTATTGGAGAAAGGAAAAACCATTGATGAAATAGTACTTTTTGTCAAGAGTACGGATGTACTGAAATCTCAATATGATTTGCGTGAAACCTGGTTTAATCACTTTGGATATAATCTTATAAGACAAGGAAAAACGGAAGACGCCTTAAAGATATTTCAATTAAATACCGTGCTGTATCCCAATAGTTCTAACGCATTTGATAGCTATGGAGAGTGTCTGTTAGATTTAGGTGACAAAGAAAGTGCGATTGCGGCGTATAAAAAATCGTTAGAATTAAACCCAAAAAATAAAAATGCTAAAAAAATTCTGTCAGAAATTGACTTGCAACCTAATTAGTGTAAGCAAGAAAACCCCTTGTCTTTGAGTCTTTGATAAGAAGTCGTCAAAGACAAGGCTTTCGAAGTTTTTGAAACCAAGGAGTTTACTAATCGTAATCGACTGTTTCAATAACGAGAATAACGCAGTATTTGGCGTTTTCTTGCAAAGACTAATTAAATAACCTAAAATTATTAACCCATGAAACGAATTATTCTTTTTCTAATTTGCAGTGTATTCATTTTATCATCTCAGGCACAAACAATAGTTTGGAAAGAACTAGCATCTTTGCCTGAAGGATATAATGGTGGTGAAGCTGTTACCCTGAATAACGAAATTTATTTTATAGCAGGGCGCACCAAAACAGCAAAGAGTGCAGCTTTTTACAAATTCAACCCCCAACAAAACCAGTGGACCAGATTGGCTGACATTCCACAGTCAGCAACCAATTTTGCGATGGCAACAGTGAATAGAAAGATTTATGCCATTGGTGGTGATCTTTT
>PKTC01000445.1 GCA_002869305.1 Marinilabiliales bacterium | reverse complement strand
GTTACAAAAGACAAGTTGCTCGACAGGAAGTTTAGCAATTTTCTCTTTGAAGATGAAGATAAAATAAAACTCTTTCTTCATTACACGGCTAAACTGAGTGTTGCAAAAAAGATTTTAGTTGAGGGATTCAAATTTGTAAATTCTTTTTATAAAACGGCTGAATATATTTATAATGATGAGCTTTATCTTGTTCATAGACATCATGAACATAAACAATATGGGAAATACGTAATCGTAATATGCATATCAAAGGAAATGTATAACCATTACTCAGAGGAACTAAACAATCGAAGAGCAAAAAATGTTGCAGTTGAGCAACTACTCACAGAAAGTCCTCCGATAAAAGATGATGACTCTGATGAAATTTACATTTTACCGAAACAATTTATCAAGGGTTACTTCAATTATATGGATGGAACCATTGTTGAAAATCCTGATTTCAATTATAATTACCATTCAGATATTTTTAAAGAAAACCTAAATAATCTTCATCTCGATTAAATTCATGCAAACACTAAAACTTACCTTAATAAAAATTATACATACTATTATTTGGGCGTTTTTTGCATCCTTAATTTTCTATGTGTTGTATGCAGGAATCGCAAATAAAATCAACACTTATACCTGGTTAGCAATTGGTTTTGTTTTTCTTGAAGTATTCACATTAATTATATTTAAATGGTATTGTCCATTAACCATAGTAGCACGAAAATATAGTAACTCGGATAAAGAAAATTTTGATATCTATCTACCCAACTGGCTTGCAAAGCATAACAAAACCATATTCACTATTATTTTTGTATCAGGTTTGTTCCTAATAATTATTAGAACTTTCCTATAGGTTTCAAAGGATTTAAACAATGGATTTCTTTGATATATCATATCTGCAAAATGGAAATATAAAGCAAAGAAAGGTTTATATATTATTAAGCGAGTTAAAGCTATTTGAAAATTTGCAATCCTTCTCTCCCGTTTTAGCAGGCACTATTCCAATCAATATTGATATAGAAAACAGCGATTTGGATATTATTTGCTATAGCAAAGATCTTGATAAGTTTAAGAGTGAAGTAATTTATTATTATGGGGCGATAAAGGGTTTTGAAATCTGGGAAAAGATGATTAGAAATAATTTAACAGTTATTTCAAGATTTAAGTTTCAAGATTTCTTCATTGAGATATTTGCACAAGATCGCCCTGTTAAAGACCAAGAAGCCTATCGTCATATGATTATCGAAAACAGGATCTTACAAGAAAAGGGAGAAGTGTTTAGAAAACAAATTATTCAATTAAAAAGGCAAGGTTACAAAACTGAACCTGCTTTTGCTGAACTATTACATATAGAAGGTGATCCATACATAGAACTACTTAATTACTATTAAGATTTTGTCAACTTTTCACCAAGTTCTTTACATGAATTAAGTAATTGCAGGTTTTTAGCAAAATCATTTTCAGCCAGACGTTCGTCTAACATTAATTTGGGATATAATTCTTTTAGCTCCTCTTCAGTTTTCTGCACATGTTTAATAACGGCTAATCGGGTTCCCTTAATTACATGAAGGCGATTATTGTCACCTAAAACTTCCTTCATATATTCAAACAAATCAATTACGGGTTGTGCATCTGAATCGTCAGATGATCCCATTGAAAGCAATAAAACAAAATCTTTATTCCATATGTTCCATGGCGTATGTATTAAACCACTTTCTGTTATCTGCACATGCACAAAGGACCTGAACCTATCAATTATATTCTTCAAAGGAGCGGTTAAATAATGGAAGTAGATCGGTGATGCAAAAACCAATACATCCGCCTCGTTAATTTTTGCACTTAAATCCTCCCAATCATCACCCCGTATTGAACATCTTTTAATTAAATTACATCGCAAACATCCATTGCAGTATTTAATTTCAATATCCTTAGCAACAACTTGCTTAATTTCAGTTGTATATTTCTCAGCTCCTTCAATAAAATGCTTTATCAAGTACGATGTATTTCCTAGCTTTCTTGTGCTCCCGTCTAGCACCAATACTTTTTTCATTTTAATTTAATTAGAGTTTATAAAAGATGTGTTTTTAAAATAATCACTTATAAAAGATACTTTATCATCTTTAAAATGAAAAAGTGTGATCCCGCTATTATTATAAGGAGTCCCATCATTGTATTCGCCTCTATTGGTCCAGACAACACATGCCTTTTTATCTTCAAGTATAACCTCAGTAACATTAAATTGCAGATCCTTATACTTTCTCAATAAAACCTTAAAAAACAGAATTACCCTTTTCGACCCTTCAATTTTTTCTGCAGCTGGAAACTAAAAACATATATATTCACATGCATTTTCCTGGAATTTAGAAAATTCACTGGTATTCATGGCTTCAAAAACCCCCACTGCAATTCGTTTATAATCAACTTTATTGCTCATTTTTAATCATTTTAATTTTAGATATCATTTTCTTGTCGCAAAAATTCGATACACTTTGATTAATTTTGTTAAAAATAATAATTAATCATTAGAATGTATAAGCATTTATTTGGCCCGGTGCCATCAAGAAGACTTGGCATGTCTTTAGGAGTTGATTTAGTTCCACATAAAGTATGTTCGTTGAATTGTATTTATTGTGAATGTGGTGCAACAACAAAGC
>PKTC01000287.1 GCA_002869305.1 Marinilabiliales bacterium | reverse complement strand
TATTTCCCTGCAAAATTTTAATAACATGTTCCGTTTTATCCATAGATTAGATTTTACCTGCAAGATACTAAAATTCAATTTGAAAGTAAAAGGAAACTCATCCTATTTAAAGCAAAAAAGTCTTGATTTTTTTAGGGATATTCATATTTTTCTAACATGTTATTTCGTAAGACTTTCCATTTCTTGATTATAGTCAAACTGAAGATCCTCATGTAATTGCGAAATGGTTTTCTTAATTAATTCTATTTGTCGGATAAAAAGATTTTGCAATGCCGGACTTCTGTGAATTGAGGGTTTGAAATTTTTCATTTTAGAACAAAAATAAATCAGCAACTCAACTTCTGTTTCTTTCTTTTGCGAATACCTTATAAACTTTTTGGTTGCAGTTAATATCTTTCGAATACTCTTTCTGATATAAAAATAATTCTTACGATTAATTTGATTAAACTGTTCGTCCATATCTCTTTTAACACTTTCTATATACCCAAATTCATTGTCATATTCAAACAATAAATAGGTTAACAATTCTTTATTTTCTTTTTTAAATCGCGCTAAACGAAGGCATATCTCGAGCATTTCAAGCGGCGAACGCGTTTTCAATTCTTCCTTAATTTCTTTTACTGTGGCAGCTTTCATACAGAATATCTCACGAAATATTTAGTTATTAGAGAACAATTTTAACTAAAGAACATTAATTAGTTATTGAATTATCTTTAGATAAAAGGGAGTCACTTATTATAGAATCCATCATCATTCGAAATTTGAGCTCCTCCTCCACCCTCTCAAACTTTTGAATTAGATACTCATAGTCCTCTTTTATAGATTGTTGCTGCTCTAATAATAATTTATTTTTTTCACCTATTTCGTAATATAAAAATGAGCGGTCGACCAAAACTCCCAATAAAAAAAAGATTATGATTAATACGGTAGCTTTAAATTTACTCATGAATTATATGCGTAGGTTGAATTTCAATTCTAAAACTCTCTAAACTAGCTACTAATTTAAAAATATTTATCGGATTAACAATTTTGTAAAATGAATGCTCCGCACAACTATTCTTTCACGAAGTGATAATTAAAACGATCGCAACAGGGAGAGTTTAAGTTTAATGTGTCTGAACCTTCTAATACGGCATATTTTTCTGAATCTCCCATAAAAACTTCCGAGTTTTTATCTGGAATAAAATTAATCAAAGGTTCTTTCTCATTATCATTAGCTATAATAACTTTTACAAATTCAAGAATGCGATCATTTTTTATGAAACGATAATTATTTTCCTTTTCTAATTCTAAATAATCAAAATTTATATCATGACCTCTGCCAGTAAACCCACCTGACACATCATAAAGCTTCCATTTTCCATAAAATGATTCATATAAAGCGATATCAATATCTTCACAACTTAATGCTCCAATTAAACTAATTAATAATGTTATTAGAACTGTTTTCATAATTAATTAATGTTAGTGATCTTTAGAAAAGATGTATTATATGTATGTAAAGTTGCTTAGATCTTTTAAGTTCTAAAATGTTCTTATTGATGTTCCTCTCTCAATAAATCGTTAACAGTTTTTACAGGATTGAAAGTAATTATAGGCACCTCAACAAATATAGTATTCCAGTTTGCCATAGCACCATTCCATAATCCGGGCAATTCCTGTGCTTTTAAGTCTCTACCATCTTTTGATTTTTTAGAGATAAAACCTGTATTTGAATCACGATAATTTAACAAGTTAAATTTATTTCCCTTATAATCTTTCGTAGCACACACTAAATCTACTGGATTAAAATGTGTAGAAGATTTCAGGATACTTATTTGCTCATGATTATTTGTATCGATTTGCGAAGATTCTACTATTTGCAAATCAGTAGTGTCTTCCTGATGCTTTACCCAGAAAGGTCCTCCACCTGGTTCACCTTCATTTTTAACCATTCCACAAACCCTTAAAGGCCGATTAAGAATCTCTAGCATTGTATCTTTATCTTTTTTATTATCCCCTTCAATCTGATAACAAAGTTCTTCACGAATAAAATGCTCAATTTCGAATAATATCTCATCGTTATTGCCTTCTTTAGTTAATACTTCAATATAATCGAAGATCATTTGCTGAAATGATAACAATACACCCGCTAAAGCCTTTTTATACTCAATGGTTACATCTTTTAATCTGTCTGGAACAACATTGTCAATGTTTTTAATAAAGATAATATCAGCATCTAAATCATTCAGATTCTCTATGAGTGCACCATGACCTCCAGGGCGAAAGACTAAAGAACCATCAGGCTCCCTAAATAAATCGTTATTCAAGTCAACAGCTACCATATCAGTCGATGGTTTTTGATATGAGAATGAAATATCGAATTTTACTTTAAACTTATTTTCAAGCTGCTGAACCTTTGACTCCATAATAGCATTAAACAAATCTGAATGCTCAGGAGATATAGTAAAATGAATGTTTACTTTATTTTCAATCGTTTTTGAATGGAAAGCTCCCTCATATAAATGCTCTTCGAAGCCAGTTCTAAATTCCTTTTCGTATTTATGGAATGTTAAAACACCTTTTGGCTTTTGACCATAATCCATTCAATCTGAGAACAGAAAATAAGTTAGAATTTCTTTATAATTTAATTGTTTTAATAAT
>PKTC01000283.1 GCA_002869305.1 Marinilabiliales bacterium | reverse complement strand
TTTACTAATGCTGTGAACTTTACGGTTACAGCACAAGATGCTAGCACTACAAAAGTATGGGAAGTATCGGTTGTGAAACCAGTTCCAACTGAATTAAGTATTTACGATATACAGTATACAACTGGCTCAGGTGCTTCAGAGCATGTTGGTGAATTTGTAATTACATCGGGTATTGTTACTGCTGCATACTCTAGTGGATATTTCATTCAAGATGAAGGTGCTGCATGGCATGGCTTATTCATATTAGATTATGATAATGAACCTTCGGTTGGTGATTCTGTAAAAGTTGCAGGTGAAGTTTCTGAATATCAAGATCACACAGAAATAGCTGATGTTGTTGGTTATGAGGTTCTTAATACAGGTCTAAGCTTATTTGATCCTATTGAACTCACAACTGTTGAAGTGGCTGAAGAACAATATGAAGGAGTTCTAGCAAAAGTAACAGAAGCGGAATGTACAGTAGCACCTGATAATTATAATGTGTGGACTGTTAATGACGGTTCAGGAGCATTAAAAATTGATGATGTAATCTATCAGCATACACCAACTGTTGGAAACATTTATGACATTACAGGTATTATGCATGGTTGGTATGGAATTGTTTTCCTTCCAAGAAATGCTAGCGATATTAATACATATCCTGTAATTGAAAACCTTACTATTGATCCAACTACACCAACTTCTTCCGATGCAGTTACTGTTTCAGCTACCATTACAGACGAAGAAGTAACGGACGCCTCAAACTTAACTGTTAAACTATATTATGGTTCATCTGAAGGATCAGAAGATACAGAAGTAACATTTGCTGTGACATCAACTGATAATGTTTTCGAAGGTACTATACCTGCATCAGCTACCGATGTTTATTATAAGATTACAGCATCTGATGGTTCTGTTACTAGCACAGCTACAGGTAATTATAGTATAACTTCTACAGGTATTGGAAATCCGGACGGTATTGTATCTATGAATATATTCCCTAATCCTAACAATGGTTTATTTACATTAGAAATGAATACCAGCAAAGCTGGAGCTTTCAATGTGGAAATTATAAACATACAGGGACAGGTAGTATATGCTAAGGAAATTCAACAAGATGGATTCTATAAAGATCAAATTGACATAAGTAAAGAAGCAAGTGGTATTTATTATATCAGAATTAATGATGGAGTAAATATGAAAGTTTCTAAAGTTATGATTCAATAATTTAATACACTCAATATATTAAAGGCAGCTTTTGGGCTGCCTTTTTTTATTTCATCTTTTTTTCTTTCCATATTATTTTTTAACTTTAAGCTAGAACCTTGTTATGATTAGAAAATGTTTGAGAGATTTCTTCACCAAACGCCATTTTTTCGTTTGGTGGTTCCTCTTATGTTAGGAATTTTATTTCAAATAAAATTCAGATTACCTTCTCAATATAATCCATACATATTGATTGGGTTACTTATAATTTCTTTTCTTTTTTTATTCCTAAAATTGACCGCCAGTTATAATCTGAATAAAATCTGGGGAATTGTAATTTCCCTTTACTTGTTTTTTCTGGGTTTAGAATTGGCCTCACTTAAACAACAAAAAGAGTATTCATTTTCAGATGATAAGCACACTTTTATCGCAACTCTAATAGAACAACCAGAAGAAAAAGAAAAATCAGTTAAAACAATCCTAAAGCTTGATTTGATAAAAGATTCTGCACAATGGACTCAAAATAGTTCAATCGTTCTTTGCTACCTGGAAAAAGATTCATTAAGTCTTCAGATGAACATGGGTGATGAAATGCTTGCATCTGCTTATATTAATGAACCTGTTCATACAGGAAATCCTTATGCTTTTAATTATAAAAAATATTTAAGTTACAAAGAAATCTACAATCAGTGTTACATTCAATCGGGCTATTACCAAGTATTGACATACAATAAAGGATCAAAAGTTAAACTAATTTCGAATCGATTGAGGCAAAGGCTTTTGAACATTTATTATGCGAATCAAATTCACGGTGATGAATTTGCGGTTTTATCTGCACTTACCCTGGGATATAAATCAGAACTTACTCCAGAAATAAAAGAAAGTTTCTCAACGAGTGGAGCCATGCATATTCTGGCTGTTTCGGGTTTACACGTTGGCATTATATATATCATCTTATGCAAGCTTTTGTTTTTCTTACAGCGAATTAAATACGGTAAATATTTACAGTCAGCTATAATCATATTAATGCTTTTCTTTTATGCATTTATAACAGGCCTTTCCGCCTCTGTTTTTCGCGCAACCATTATGTTTACTTTTATAAGTATTGGTAAAATATTCACGCGGCAAGTTAATATTTATAATAGCATTGCAGCATCTGCCTTTCTTCTCTTACTAATGAATCCTTATGCCATCATGAATGTAGGATTTCAACTATCGTTTGCAGCAGTTTTAAGTATTGTTTTCTTTCAACCCAGACTATATTCTTTGTTAACTATAAATAATACCTTAGTAGATTATTTCTGGCAATTAGTAAGCGTTTCTATTGCTGCACAAATAGGCACCTTCCCCATTACTATGTTTTATTTTGGACAGTTTCCAGTATACTTTATGCTTACAAATATCATTGTTATTCCAGCTGTTACCATAATTATTTATGGAGCTTTTATTTTATTTATTCTATCCTTTTC
>PKTC01000087.1 GCA_002869305.1 Marinilabiliales bacterium | reverse complement strand
TGACCACAATTGTTATAATCTTGCGAATGACATACCTGACAATTGAAATCATCGTAATGCATAGCATGATATGTATTGGCCATGTTAATATCCGTATGGCAATCATCGCATTTAGGCAGCTCCGTGTAGGCATAACGTTGCTCAACCGGATTCCCGTCACCATGCAACTCTGTTCCTGTATGGCAATTCATGCATGTATAACTATTGTTGGTCAAATGCACATCGGGTTGTGTTCCAGTAGCTACACCAAAATAGGCATGTCCACCACGTGAAGAATGGCAAACTGTACAAACATTAACCATATCTGGAACTCTATTAAATGCATGTCCTTTCGAAAGACCTCCACCACCAGCAGCAGGTCTTACGATATGGCAATTACCACATGTACCATGACATTGTGCGCAATTGGCATTGTAACCTTCAATTTGATGTGCTGGCAAATTATCAAAATCTTCTGGTCCACTAAATCCACTACGAATAGCAACCTTCCGTTTTTGTCCTGTACCATTATGTATGCTTGTTACAAAGTTCTCAGTAATTTCTTCGTGACAGCTCCCACACTTATCTGCATAATACATAGAGGGATGCGAGATAAAATCGCCAGAATGGGCAAGTGATTTATCTGACGTGTTTTCATTTCCATTATGACATGCGACACATCCTAAGGCATAGTGACCAGAATTTTTGAATTCAACATAGCCATCACCTCCCATATAAACGCGATCGTAAGGCTCATAATAAGGAGCTTCTCCACCACATCCCCCTGCAACTTCTATAGTATCAGGCGAATAAACTTCTTGTAACAATTTGTAATCAGTATGACATTCTTCACATGCACTTAAGGCAACTTTTTCATCAAATGTGATTGTTTTGTCAGTGCAACTATAATTCATAGCAATTAAAATTGCCACAAATAGTATGATTTTTAATTTGTTGTATATCTTTTTCATGGTTAATATTTTAAATATAAATATAGTTTTATATGTGGGGATAAAGATGCTTGATTCTGGTTGGTTTACAAAGCTTTTCGGTTGGATATGCGCTTTAAAAAAACATGATTTGACATATATCAATACATGATCTGGATCAATTTTAAAACTGATTTTTGTATATTTACCGACAAACAGAAATAAAAAATTCATGGCGAAGGAAAGAAATTATTCAGCTTGTACTATAAGTACCCACAAATGTGAGTGTTTTGATAAATTGAACGAAGAAGAGAAGAAGTTTTTAGAGGAGAATAAGGTAACAATAAAATACAAGAAGGGTGAAATAATTTGCAAGCAAGGAAGTTATGCATCTCACATTATGTCGGTGGATAGTGGCTTGGTTAAGGTTTTTCTGGACGATGGAGTGAATTCTTTAGTTTTAAAAATTTTAAGAGCAGGAAATTTGCTTGGATTATCATCTGCAAATGAACAAAATTCAACATTTCAGTATTCTGCTATGGCTTATGTAGATACAGTTGTTGAGCAAATAAATATTACAGCTTTCAGGGATCTTTTAAATCGAAATCGAGAGTTCGCCAAAAATGTAATCAATATTTTAAGTGCCAACAGTGTTCAAATTAATAATCGTTTCTTTTGTCTAACTCACAAACAGTCATAGGCAAGATTAGCTGATATTTTATTGTGTATAGCCGATCGTGTCTTTAATGAGAGCGAGTTTGAATTGCCTTTATCCAGAAAAGATTTAGCTGAACTTTCTGCGATGAGTGCAGAAACTGTTATAAGAATGCTTAAAAAATTCAAAGAAGACAAACTTATTGAAATGACAGGTAAATCGATCAAAATAGTTGATTATGAGCGATTGAAAAGGATCAGTGAAAAAGGATAAATTGAATAAAAAAAGGAGCATAACGCTCCTTTTTTTATTCATATCTTAAACTATCCACTGGATTAGATCTTGCAGTTTTTATGGTTTGATAAGTTACTGTAAGCTGAGCTATAAAAAGTATTACTATTCCAGAGATTAAAAAGATCCATATATTAGAATTTATATGATAGGCAAAGTTTTCCAGCCAATTTTTCATTAAGTAATAAGCTATTGGACTTCCAATCAAAATCGATATGACGACCCATTTTGTAAAAGTTTTATTTAGTAACATGTAAACCAATCCGGTTGATGCACCAAGCGCTTTTCTAATTCCTATTTCTTTTGTTTTTTGCTCAACTGTAAAAGAGGATAAACCAAACAAGCCAGCACTGGAAATCAGAATTGCAATTATAACAAACATAGTAAAGGCTTTTGCAGTTTCTTTGGTGTCTCCATACATGCTGTTGATTCTTTCGTCCATATAGCGATATTCAAAAGTGAACCCTGGTGAAAATTCTTGCCAGGTTTTGGAAATGTAATCAATAGTTTCATTATTTTTTTTACCATCCAATCTTATCAAAACATAACTAAAAAAATTAAAATTCATCATAAGCATAACTGGTTCAATTTATTCATTCACAGGCAATGTATGAAAATCTTCAACAACACCAACAATATTTAATACACCATCTTCTTCAGTGTCTCCAAACATAATTTTTTTTCCAATGGGATTATCGTAGCCCATAAGTTTTTGGGCTTTCTGGTTGATAACTACCGATATTGAATCCGTGGCAAAATCTTCAGATAAAAATCTACCTTCTATAAGCTTGTAATCAATTGTTTGC
>PKTC01000086.1 GCA_002869305.1 Marinilabiliales bacterium | reverse complement strand
TCTAATAGAATGTCCTGTTTGACTCCTGTGTGGTAATCTTTACCAAAATTCCCATTGAAATAAACTCCTCATCTCCCTTTACTTATATCTATCGAATACTGAAACCAATTATCGCGTTCGATATGAATATTTGTTATATTCAGTATACTCTGACCTTACGTATATAAGACCTTTGAAATTAAACGATTAGTAAAATATTAAGAAAAGAAAAGCGGCAGATTTCACTGCCGCTATTTTTTATTCCGTATAGTACGTTATGGTATTCAATTTATCCCATGCACCGCGCGTAAAATCAGGCACCACAACAGGCATTCCTTGATTTTTAGCAGAAATTCGCGAAAGTTCTATTATCGCTGACCATTCAGCTGCATCATAAACATCCTGATCAAGTGGTAAACCATTTCTCAGACAATAAATTAAACGATAGTCCATGATAAAATCCATTCCACCATGTCCGCCAACTTCACGTGCCTTTGCTCCCACCTCCTTTGTAATTGGGTGCTCATATTCGGTAAGCAACTTTTCCATATCTTCATCTGATAAATATCTATGCGCATCAGGTTCAAAAGCAAGACCCTTTCGAGGCCATTTTTGAGCAAATCCCTTTGTGCCACTTACCATATGTATTCGGCTATAAGGTCTGGGACTTGTTACGTTATGCTGGATCATCATTGTTTTTCCTTTTTGCGTTTTAATAATGGTTGTGCTCATATCACCTTTGGCATAATTTGCTTTGGCATAATCGGAATCTTTGCCAAATTTTTCTTGTGCATAGGCTGTCAATCCAAATTGATCGCTTGACACTGATACCAAATAATTCAATTTATCGCCACGATGAATATTCATAATATGACAAATTGGACCTAAACCATGAGTTGGATAAGTATTTCCATCTTCTTTGGCCAAATGCTTTAATCTCCACATATTCCAATATCCATTTTCCTCGTTAAATAAATACCCGTCGCGTAAATCGTGAATATAGGCACCTTCACCATGAACAATTTCACCAAACAAACCTTTTTGAGCCATATTTAATGTAGCCATTTCAAAGAAATCATAATTACAATTTTCTAACATCATACAATGAAGCTGAGTTCGTTCTGCTGTATTTACCAGTTGCCAGCATTCTTCAATCGTTAAAGCTGCAGGCACTTCGGTTGCAACGTGTTTTCCGTGTTCCATAGCATAAACTGCTATAGGAGTATGTAAATCCCAATGTGTACAAATGTAGATTAAATAGATGTCATCACGTTAGCAAATCTCTTTCCAATCTTCGGCTCCGGTATACTCATCAGCTAATGGCTTACCCGCCTCACGCAATATTTCTTGCGCTTTTTCGACATTTTCTGGCACTACATCGCAAAGAGCAACAACTTTAGCACCTTCAATAAAATTATAACGATGAACTGCACCGAAGCCTCTCATTCCTACACCGATAATGGCCATTCGAACCGTGTCAATTGGCTCAGTGCGTAGCTCAAGTACATCATTTTGCCCTACAGGACGCTCTGGAACCTCAAATACTGCTTTTGCTTTACTTGATTCCGTTTTATTATCGTTATTTTGTAAATTGCAACTGATGATGAAAACTGAAATAACTGATAACAAAATAAATTTCAATAAGTACTTTTTCATAATTTAAGTTTTAGGGTGTTTTACTAGTAAGAATATTTTTCAATTATATATTGCATAGATTCAAATTTAGACTCCATTTTTTCAATTAGTTTACGTTGAACTAAACTTCTTGTTAAATTATGTTTAGGGTATTTGGTCTTATAATAAATATCTCCATTTAAGTAATCTGATAAGAATCTTATTCCAATTATAAAAGTCATATAAAATGGAGCGTAAGCTAACAAATTCAATTCTTTATCAACAAGAACCGATTTTGTTTGCAAAAGATACCCTTTTGTAAATGATTCGAACATTTCTAGGTTAAAATCAACTTTACTCAAATCCTTTTCATCCTCATCTGCTGTATTTGTTATTGTTCGAATTGCATCGCCATAATCAAAAAACACATTGCCAGGACCCACTGTATCTAAATCAATTACGGCAATTGCCTTTTTATTTCGATATAAGAGATTGTTAATTTTTGTATCGTTATGAACGACTCTTACGGGTATCTTATTTGTTTCGAAAGATTCCTCAAGCTCCAGCAACTTATGTTCTCTCTCCTTATAAAAACCAATAATGCTTTTTGAGTCTGATACTCTATTCGATTTATTTTTTGTTATAGCCTCGTTTAACTGATTTAGTCTAAATGTTAAGCTATGAAAGTCTTGTATAGCTTCATAAAAAATTGAGGGATTTAGTCCAGAACATGCTTTTAAAAACCAACCAAAACCCTTTCCTGCTTCATATGCTTGATCCCTATCTTCAACTATCTCTACCGAATACGAATTCTTTATAAAATTCATCATACGCCAAATGTTATGATTTTCATCAAGATATAGAAATTTACCCTTGTTTGATCTTATTAAATGTGGTATCTCAATATCAGCCGGTATAATCGATTTCTGAATAGCAAGGTGATTATGTACTATATTCTGCGGATTTGTAAACACATTTGTATTTATTTTTTGCAAAATGAAGCTTACATCTGAATTTAAGATCTCCACTTTGTAAGTGGCATTGATATGACCATTACCAAATGGATT
>PKTC01000400.1 GCA_002869305.1 Marinilabiliales bacterium | reverse complement strand
CGCAGCTACTAATAATTCCGTTTGGCGACACAAAAATGCAGGTATCTGCAAAATATCGACGTATGCAGCGGCCAAGGCTGCTTCAATTTCGGAATGTATATCGGTAACAACAGGAATTTTAAGTTCTTCTTTTACTTTACCAAGAATTTTAAGCGCCTTAATATCTCCAATACCAGAGAAAGAATCCAAACGAGATCGATTTGCTTTTTTATATGAAGCTTTAAAAACAAACGGTATTTTTAATTTATCCGTTATCTTAATAATTTGCTCAGCTATTTCAAAAACACTTTTTTCACTTTCAACTACGCAAGGTCCAGCGAGTAAAAAGAAGTTTTTGCTATCTAAGTTTTTAATATCCGGTATATTGTTAATCATGCTTATATTTCTTTATCAATTTATGAATGTAAAATTAATAATTATATTTTCCTTTCCACTGAATTTGCAATCGTTTAAGGATTTCAGATTCCCTGTTGTTATTTTGTGGACTGTAAATTATATCTTTCTTAAGGGTTTCAGGCATAAAATTGTCCTGTATAAAATTTCCTTCATAGCTGTGAGCATATTTATAATCTTCTCCGTATCCAATATCTTTCATTAATTTGGTTGGTGCATTCCGAATATGCAAAGGTACTGGTAAATCACCTGTTTTTTGAACCAAACTTTGAGCATCTTTTATAGCCTGATAAGCAGAATTGCTCTTGGGCGATGTGGCCAGATATATAGTTGCTTCAGATAAAATAATTCGTGATTCGGGCCAACCAATTTTGTTAACAGCATCGAAGCAACTATTGGCAAGCAATAACGCATTTGGATTAGCTAAACCAATATCTTCTGCGGCAAGTATTAGTAATCTTCTGGCAATAAATTTAGGATCTTCTCCGCCTTCTATCATTCTTGCTAACCAATAAACGGCCGCATTTGGATCGCTTCCACGCACTGATTTGATAAATGCCGAAATTATATCGTAATGCTGCTCACCATTTTTATCGTAGGTGGCAATATTCTGCTGCAAAATCTCAGTTACTATATCGTTGGTAATAACAATTTTATCTGAAGATTTTGCCTGTTCTGTATTTACAACAAGTTCCAGGGTATTGTACAATTTACGGGCATCTCCACCCGAGAATCGAAGTAACAGTTCGTATTCCTTAATTTCTACATCAATTTCTTTTAGTACTTTATCTTCAACCAATGCTTTATTCAATAATTCAATTAAATCTTCTTTTTCCAGTGGTTTTAAAATGTAAACCTGGGCTCTTGAAAGGAGTGGAGATATTACTTCAAAAGAAGTATTCTCTGTTGTAGCTCCAATTAGTATAAAAGTTCCTTGCTCAACAGCACCTAAAAGTGAATCTTGTTGTGATTTATTAAACCGATGAATTTCATCAATAAATAGAATTGGATTAGGAGAATCAAAAAATTGTTGCTTTTTCGCTTTAGCAATCGTTTCTCTAACATCCTTAACCCCTGAATGAACTGCACTTAACGTAAAAAAGGGCCTGTTTTGTTGATTCGCAATTATTTTTGCCAGAGTTGTTTTTCCAACGCCGGGAGGACCCCACAATATAAAAGAAGGTATATTCCCTGATTCAATAGCCTTTCGTAAAATAGCATTATCGCCCACAAGATGCTTTTGGCCTATATAATCCTGTAAAGACTTAGGTCTCATTCTATCTGCCAAAGGTTGATTAACTGCCATAAAAATTACTTTCTATCGATACAAATTTAACTTAACTATTGTTTAAATTAGCATTTCAAATCATGAATTTTATTGATCAATTAAATGTCTTTTACTATTTTTAGCGCATTCATTTCAATAAAATATTTAAAAATAAGACCTTTTACGAAACTTTTAGCATGGTTTTTACATCTAACTAAAAAGAATAAAATAATAATAACAATAAATAATCATTTATGAAAAGGAACAAATCAATTTTAAAAACAATATCATTAGCACTAATGTTATTGACAACCGGGTCTCTTTATGCTCAATTTGAGCAATTAGGGCAGGTTCTAGCTACTGGAGAAGATGATGCTACAAAAATTTTCGAGGCTTATTTATCTCCTTATGCTAATGGAATGGGCGCAGCACTGAGCACCGGATGGTATAATACGGCAAAACCTCACAAGTTGGGTGGTTTTGATGTAACAGTATCATTCAATTTGGCAATGATCCCATCTTCGGATCAAAGCTATGATGCAAGCGATCTGGAATTAGGTGATCCTGCAAATGGTTTAAATGTAGATGTAATAGGTGAAAACTCTCCTACGGCAGCCGGAAAGAAAAATGCTGGTCAACAGCTAATATATAATCAAGATATTTTAGGTGTTGATGTGCCGATTGCTAGTTTTAATCTACCGAAAGGAACCGGTTTTGCATATACTCCAATGCCTATGCTTCAGGTAGGAGTTGGTTTGATGAAAGAATCTGAATTAAATTTTAGATATTCTCCTGATATTGAATGGGGAAACGGTAGTAAAATAGGATTATGGGGTGTAGGAATTAAGCATGGAATAAAACAATGGATTCCTGCTTTAAATAAATTGCCTTTATTTGACCTTACTTTGCAGGGCGGTTACACGAAAATGAAATCTACAACAGCATTAAATTTCATGCCTTCAGCATATGAGGATATGGGTATTATCAGATCAGGTGATACTCT
>PKTC01000412.1:15920-32549 GCA_002869305.1 Marinilabiliales bacterium | reverse complement strand
TAATCTCCTTCTTTAATATGAAGTTCAACAATTTCCCCCGAAACATCTGGTGAGATTTTTACTTCAGTCTCTGGTTGTATTTTACCACTTGCCGTAACAATTTCGGTAATTGTTCTTAATTGAGGGTTTTCAATACTAACTTTAATACCTGTTACTCCACCAAACCAACCAGCTTTTTTTCCAATAACGGCAAATAGTATTAAAACAACAGCGGCGAATAATAAAATTTTTAGCAACTTGTTACTTTTCATGGCTAATTAATTACATAATATATATACACAACTAAATACAAATGATTTAAATAAAACATCAAATTTATGAAAACATATCATTATTAAAAGATTATGATCAGTCTTTTTTATACAGCTTTATTTTCATAACTTAGAGGTTCGGAAATCTTCCTACACAGCAAAGAAAATGATTAGTATAAAAAACTTTATAGGCTTTTTCAAAAAAACACCTCATAAGGAAATTCAACTTGTTAATCTGTTTTTAACACTAGTTATTATCTTGGTATCATTTATGTTTATTATTGTAATGTACTTTTGGATACAAAGAGAACATGCTAACCTAAAAACGGAAATCTCAAATATCCAGCAAAACTATATAGAATCTCAAAAAGAGAGTATAAAAACAGAAACTGAACGGGCAATTAAATATATTAATTTCAATATTCAAAAAACAGATGTTAATATAAAGACTGCCTTAAAGAGCCGGGTAGATTGGGCTTACAACGTTGCCATAAGTATTTACAATAAAAATAAAGCTAGTAAATCAAAAAATGAGATTAAAAAATTAATTATCGATGCACTTCATGATATTCGGTTAGGTAATAGCAATAGTTATTATGTTATTGGCGACTTTCATGGTAACATTGAACTTTTATCAGGATTGCCCAAATATGAAGGGAAAAATCTATATAATTTTCAAGATAATCTTGGAAACTATGTTATTAGAGATCTAATAACCGTAGTTAAAACTGAGAAAGAGGGTTTTGTAACTAACTATTGGAAAAGAACTGATAATGATACTTCTTTAGGATCTAAAAAGTTGTTTTATGTGAAATTAATTGAGCCTTTAGATTGGTATGTTGGAACTGATGAGTTTTACGAAGACTATACTAAATCAGTGCAACAAGAAGTTTTGAGCTGGTTGTCAAATTATCGATTTGGTGATGAAGGTTATATTTTTATTAACACATATGATGGCGATGCCCTTTTAATGAATGGTGAGCTTGTAAAAGAAAAAATGAACGCCTGGGAACTTGAAGATGCGAATGGTGTTAAAGTTATTCAGGAGGAGCGAAAAGCTGTTAAAAATCCAAATGGCGATTATATTTATTATTCGTGGAAGAAATTGACGAATTCTGTTGTGAGCAGGAAAATATCATTTGTAAAAGGAGTGCCAGAATGGGAATGGATGGTAGGTGCAGGATTATATATTGATGATATAAATGAGGTTGTAAATTCAAAAAAAGAGGCTTTAAAAAAGGCTATTTATAAAGATATCCTATTTATTGCTATTTGGTTAAGTATTCTTTTTATTTTAATTTATCTATTTGCTTTCTATTTGTCGAAAAGAGCTCAAAAAACAATTCAGTCCTTTATTCGTTTCTTTAATTTAGCTTCTACAGAAACCATACATATTGATGAGTCAAGTATTCAATTTACTGAATTTAAAGCAATCGCTAGTTCTGCCAATAAAATGATCTCAGAAATAAAAGAATCTCAAAAAAGAAACCAGGAAGAAGAGGCCCACTTTGAGAAACTTTTCGAAAAATCACCAGAAGCAATCGCTTTTTTAAATGCAAACGGAGAAATACAAAAAGTTAATAGCACTTTTACCAAACTATTTGGTTATAAGAATAGAGAAATTATTAATAAAACACTTGACAACCTAATTGTTCCTCCCGAATTAAAGAATGAAGCTAATCTTATCAATAAAAGCTTTCTTGAAGGTTCCACTAACCTGATTGAAGCAATTAGGACCACAAAAAAGAAAGAAAAAGTTTATGTTTCAATTATTGGTTCACCAGTTACTGTTAATAATACTCTTTTAGGATATTACGTTATTTATAGAAATATTAGTGATCAAAAAGAATTTGAAAATCAGCTTTATACCTCAAAAGTAAAAGCCGAAGAATCTGACCGATTAAAAACATCGTTCTTAACTAATCTATCTCATGAAATAAGAACACCATTAAATGCTATAATTGGTTTTTCTACTTTATTAAATACAAAGGAATTCTCAAAAGAAGATCAAAAAGAATACCTGAGACTGCTGGCTAATAGTGGTAATCTATTACTCGAGATAATAGATAACATTATCGATATTTCTAAGTTTGAATCATCAACCCTTATTATTAATAAAACAAAAACAAATTTAAATACCATGCTCGACGAGTTGTTAATGGATTATGTGGAATTCAAAAACAACATGAAGTTGAGTAACATTGAATTAGATTTGCATAAAGAATTACTTGATAAAGAAATTCACATTTTAACTGATCAAAAAAGGTTAAAACAGATTTATTCTAATCTGCTGGATAACGCGCTAAAATTCACAGAAAAAGGAAAAGTCGAATTTGGTTATACAGTTGAAAACAATCAATTAGTTTGTTATGTGTCTGATACAGGAATTGGAATTGATGAAAATGAGCAGGAATTTATTTTTAATCACTTCAGACAAGTTGATGAGTCAACAACAAGAAAATACGGAGGCACCGGAATTGGGCTTGCGCTGTGCAAAAGACTAATTGAATTGCTTGGTGGTAAAATCTGGGTCGAATCCAAGAAAGGAAAAGGTTCTAAGTTTCTTTTTTCAATTCCTTTCGATGTAGTAAAGCCTGAACAAAAGATGGTCCAAAATAAATTAATCAAAGAAGATATTGATTGGAGCAAAAAGAAAATTCTAATTGCTGAAGATGTTGAAGCAAATTACAAGCTACTTTATTCTTTCCTTGAACGAACCAAAGCTAAAATATCTTGGGCCAAAGATGGATATCAAGTTATTCAAATGGTCGATCAAGATCCAAATTATGATTTAATCTTGATGGATATCAACATGCCCATTATGACTGGACACGAAGCCTTGGAAAAACTTAAAGAAAAAGGTGTTGATATTCCTGTCGTTGCTCAAACGGCATATGCTACCGACGATCAACGTTATGAAATTAGGGATTTAGGATATAGCGATTACATTCTTAAACCAATAACTTTCCAGGCTTTATTGCAAAAAATCTCAAAGTTTTTAGATTAATTTGCACTTCATTGTTTAACAACATGTCAAAAAAAGTTATCCATGTTGATCGTATTGGAGATGTAACTTTCCAAAAAAACAAACGGTCTAAAAATGTGACTATTGCTATCAAGCCAATAACTGGAATTGTAGTAAATATGCCCTATTTTGTAAGTTATGGTTTTGCCAAAAGCATTGTTGAAAGAAAACGAAACTGGATATTAACTCATCTTCCTAAAATTGAACTGCTAGAAAACAGGCTTACAATATTTACTCCTGAAACCGAATTTTTTACTAAATATAGACGTTTAGTAATGATTCATGAAAAAATTGAAACCGTCAAAACGAAAATAAATTCAGAGCAAATAATAATTAAATATCCTGATACTATAGACATAAGATTAAAGGAGATACAAGACATTGTCAAAAAAATAATAATAAAAACTCTCCGAATTGAAGCCAAATCATATCTTCCTGCAAGAACAGAGCTCCTTGCAAAAAAATACCAGTTCAAGTTTAAGAATACATATATTAAAAACAATAAAACTATTTGGGGTAGCTGCTCCGGGCAAAACAATATCAATCTAAATTTGCATTTAATGCGCTTGCCCGATCATTTAATAGATTATGTAATAATTCACGAATTATGCCATACCATTGAAAAAAACCACGGTAAAGGCTTTTGGAAACTAATGGATTCCATTTTGGGTGATGCAAAATCATTATCTAAAGAATTGAAAAACTATTCTACCCAAATTTATTAATTCCCAGATGCCTAATAATTACTTAGCATTTATTTGATTTTTTACTAAAATAGTGTAAGTTTAGAAGTTGTTTTCAATAAGACCACTTACATGAAGATCAATATAAAAATGCTGGTATATATCCTATCAACATCCATGCTGATTTTTATAGCATCGATAGGGTATATCACTTCAAAATCAAGTAAGCTAGCGCTTGAAGATGCCAAAGAAATAGCTAATAAAAATGCTCATGAATTTGCTAATTTAATTAAATCTGAATTGGCTTCAGATTTTGAAATTGTAAAAACTCTCGCTCAAGCAGGTCAGGCTTATCAAAAGTTGAGTTGGGAAGAATGGAATACGATTTTTCTTGAACAGCAACTTCATATTATCAATGAAAATCCTCATTACTTGGCAGTTGCAACAAGCTGGGAATTAAGTCAAGTTGATCCGGAATGGAGTAAGCCTTTTGGTCGCTATTTAAATGGTTGGGTGAGAAATCAAGAAGGCAATGTAAATCAGGTAGAAACTAGATTAAATACTGATGGAGACGATTTATCTGGTAATTATTTTGCGATGAAATCTTCCGGCAAATCCATGATTGTTGATCCAACATTATGGTCTCCTACTGGAAAAGCTGAGGATGCATATATTAATACCAATATCTCTGTTCCTATCAAACTGGGCAATACATTTATTGGCTTAGCAGGTGTTGATGTTGATTTACAAAGATTTAAAAACATTGTCGTTAAGATTCATCCATTTGATATGAGCTACGCGTTTTTATTATCGCATGATGGTACTTTTGTTGCTCATCCTAACTCTGAACTAATGGGAAAACTCATCGGAGATGAATTTCCAGAATTGAACGCTACATACCAAATAGTTGAAAATGTGCAAGAGGGAAAAAATTTCTCTTTTACTAATAAAAACGAATATGGACAAAAAGATTTTTATGTTTTTGCTCCTTTAAAAATTGATCAAATAGACACACCATGGTCACTAGCCATTGTTGTTCCAAACAGAATCATCACAACAAAAGCAAAATCTATTCTCCTTATGGCCTTGTTGGTTAGTTTCCTGGGACTCATTTTACTCACAGTAGTTGTTTGGCTTATTTCGCAAAATATTACACAACCAATTATTAAAGTAACAGATACCTTAAAAGAGTTAGCAAAGGGAAAAATTGACTCCTCACTTAAGGTGAATATTAATTCCAAAGATGAAGCAGGTGATATGGCATTAGCACTTAATACATCAATTAATGGATTAAATATGAAAACTAATTTTGCCAATCAGATTGGTTCAGGAAATATTAATGAAGAGTTAGAGTTGCTGAGTGATGAAGATAGCCTGGGACAATCCCTTTTAAGCATGCGTAATAGTTTACTTAAAGCAAAATCCGATGAAGAAAAGAGAGCCCTTGAGGATAAAAAACGTCGTTGGGTTAACGAAGGATTGGCTAAGTTCGCGGATATCCTTAGAAGAAACAATGATAATATTGATATCCTTGCCAATGATATCATCAAAAATCTAGTATACTATTTAGATGCTAATCAGGGCGGATTGTTTCTTTTAAATGATGAAGATAAAAATGAAATTTATTACGATCTTATTTCTGCATTTGCTTACGATAGAGAAAAACATATTACTAGAAGAATTGAGCTGGGTGAAGGCCTAGTGGGAACCTGTGCTGCTGAAAAAAGCACTATTTATTTGACAGAAATTCCAGAAGATTATATTCAGATTACATCCGGCTTGGGTGAATCAAATCCAAAAAGTTTACTCATCGTTCCTCTGCGTACTGAAAATGAAATACTTGGTATTGTAGAGCTTGCATCCTTTAATAAAATCAAAAAACACGAAATTGAATTTGCAGAACAAGTTGCAGAAAGTATTGCTGCAACCCTAAAATCTGTGCAAATTAACACTAAAACTTCTCAATTGCTTGAGCAGTCGCAACAACAGGCTGAAGAGATGGCAGCTCAAGAAGAAGAAATGCGCCAAAACATGGAAGAGCTGCAAGCAACTCAAGAAGAATCGACCCGTAAAAGCGATGAAATTGCAGGTATTCTGACTGGAATAGATCAGTTTTTACTTAAAGCTGAGTTTGATCTTAATGCTTCGCTAATAATGGCAAATGAATTGTTTCTAAGTAAATTCAGATATTCTTTAAATGTAGCAAGAGGCAAAGAAATTGAGGAATTTGTAGCCAATAAAGACGTGGCTAAATTTCAAAAAATATTAAATACAGTAATGAATGGAAAATCCCATCAGGAAATTGCTTATTTAAAAGATAAAAATGAAAATGAGCTAAAACTTATTACATCTTTTACTCCCGTTTTTATTAATGAAAGATTCGATAAAATCCTATTCTTAGGAATTGACATTAGCGATTATAAATAATAAACATTATTTAATATGAAATTAAAGCTTGGTTTAAAAAACAAAATGCAACTTTATCTAATATCCTTATCAGTTGTCATATATGCTGTTGCTATTGGATACATAAGCATAAGTGCAAAAAAAACCACCTATAAGGATTCTGTTGAGTTAGTAAAAGCTAATGCCGAAAAATTCGCATACAAAATGCAGTCAGACCTAAATGAGTACATGGCTGTTGTAAGAACTTTAGCTAATGCATTTAAGGTATACCAAGACATGCCTAGAGAAGACTGGGATCCTTTATTTATTAAAATGTATGATAAAATTTATCGCGATAATCCAACCTTCTACAAACTATGGGACAGTTGGGAATTAAACAAAATTGATGAAAATTGGGACCAGCCCACTGGTCGAATTGCCAATGTGTTTTCTCGTGTTAATGGTTCCATTTTGCAAAAACAGGATATTCGAAGCTTAGATGGAGACCCGGCCGTTTATGCCAATATTAAAGATCAAGCGCGGGAAATGGTATTACCCATATACTTTGATGTTTTTACCGATGAAGGTGAAGTTTCTAAATTGATGACCAGCCTAGTTACTCCAATTCTAATCGATAAGCAGTATCATGGAATGGTAGGTATAGATCTCGTTTTGGAGCGGTTTCAGAAAATGGTCGAAGACATAAAGCTTACGCAGTTTCCGGGAACTTATGCCTTTTTAATAACTGAAGAAGGCAAATATGCAGGGCATCCAGAAACAGATTTGTTAAATCAGATAGCTACTTTTAATTTAAAATCTGGAGGAGAATTTAATATACTAGATCGAATTGAAAAAGGAGAAATTTTTACTATACAAGCATTAGACGAATTAGACAAAACTCATTTCATAGCCTTTTCACCAATACATATTGGCAGAACAAATACTCCATGGTTTTTAGGTGTTTCAGTTCCATTAAGCTCAATTATGGCTCAAGCAGACAGAAACTTTATGATTTCGCTAATTGTAGGCATTATAGGTATACTCATAATCAGTTTCGTCATATATATTATTACAAAAAATATTTCTGATCCAATTCAGAAGATCACGGAATTTCTAATAGAACTTGCTAAAGGAAAAACAAATCAGAAATTGGATTTAAAGATTCAATCAGGTGACGAAATTGAAGAAATGACACAAGCCTTAAAAACTTCAGTTGAAGGATTAAATAAAAAAACTGATTTTGCAAACCATATAGAATCGGGAGATTTAGAATATGAGTTTGACCTGCTAAGTGATGATGACATGCTTGGTAAAGCTCTGGTCGAAATGCGTGATAGTTTAAAACAGGCACGAATTGATGAGGATAAAAGAAAAGTAGATGACCAAAAAAGAAGATGGACCAATGAAGGTTTAGCAAAATTTGCCGATATTTTAAGACAGAATAACGATAATTTGGACGAACTTTCTCATCAAATCATTAAAAACCTTATTTATTACTTGGAAGCCAATCAAGGAGGTTTATTTCTGCTTAACGATGAAGATAAAAACAATGTTGTTCTTGATTTAGTAGCTGCATTCGCTTTTGACAGAAAAAAACACGTCGAAAAACAAATACAAATGGGCGATGGAATTGTTGGTGCAGTTGCCATGGAAAAACTAACTTCATATATCGAAGATTTACCTGAAGACTATATTACCATAACATCAGGATTAGGAGATGCAAATCCAAGAAGCTTGGTTGTTGTCCCTTTAAAAATGGACGATAAGGTTTATGGTGTGCTGGAAATTGCTTCATTTAAAAAGATTGAAGATTATCAAATTGAATTCTTAGAGATGCTTGCTGAAGATATTGCAGCTACCCTTTCTTCTGCAAAAATTAATATTGAAACTACCGAATTGCTGGAAAAATTCCAACAGCAATCTGAGGAAATGTCGGCTCAAGAAGAAGAAATGCGACAAAATATGGAAGAACTGCAAGCAACTCAGGAGGAAGCTAGTCGCAAAAGTGCCGAGATGGAAAGTTTTCTACATGCATTAGAAGAATCAAGCTGCATTGTTGAATATAGTCCCGAAGGCTTTATTACCAAGGTTAACGATAACTATTTGAACCTGTTAAACTTAAGAAGATCAGAGGTCTTAGGCGCCCATCATTCAGATAAAATGGAATTTACGGAAAAACAACGAACTGAATATGATATGTTTTGGAGCGACCTAAAAGCAGGACGAACAAGAAAGGAGAAAACCAAATACTTAGTTGACAATACTGAAATAGTATTTATTGAGGTGTATACCCCAATTTTAGACGAAACTGGCGAAACAAAAAGGATATTAAAAATATCCAATACAATAAACGAATTCGACGACTAAAATAATATGCTATGAAGCTAAAACTTAAAATTCAACAAAAAATTCAGTTATTTATTATTTCGGCTTCAATAATAATATATGTAGCCGCAGTTGGATATATAAGCTTTAATTCACGTAAAATAGCTTTAAAAGACGCTAAGGAAATTACAGACCGACATGTATACGAAGCTGCTAAAGACATTAAAGCAAAACTGGATGCAGACCTTACCTTGGTAAAAACACTTGCCGATGCTTTCCATACTTATAAAACAATGCCTAATGAGCAATGGCAAGAGTTATTTTCAAATATGTACAACGAGGTATTTAAAAACAACTCACATATTTATAGCTTATGGGATAGTTGGGAATTAAGTGCAATTGATCCAGAATGGGATAAACCTAGTGGAAGATATGTTATTATTTATTGGCGAGAGAACGGAGTTGTTAAGCACAACTTTGAATATAGAAGTTTAGACGGAGATCCGGAGTTATATGCTAAAATAAAAACTAGAAAAGTACCATCTATTTGGGAACCATATGAGGACGTTTTTACTGAAAATAAAGCTGATAAGTTTTTAATGACAAGCTTAAATGCCCCAATTATTGAAAATGGTAAATATGTTGGTATTGTTGCTGTAGACATTACCTTAGACCGGTTTCAGGAGCTTGTAGAAGAAATAAAACCCTTCGATGGGAGTTATGCATTCCTAGTTTCAAACGGAGGATTAATTGCTGGTCATCCAGAAAAGGAGTTATTAAACAGAAATATTCTAGAGCTATTACCTGATGATAATAATGCTCATGATATAACAAAAAAGATAAAGAAAGGAGAACCCTTAAGTTATATTAGCGAAAATGAAAATGGTATAAACCATTATATCTCATATGCACCTATTTTTATTGGAGAAACTAATACTCCTTGGTCAATTGTTCTTTCTGTTCCAGTAAAAACTATAATGGCCGATGCAATTCGCAATTTTAGAATATCTCTTATTGTTGGAATCCTGGGTATTCTCATCATGGTGTTTGTTATTGCAATGATCAGTCGAAATATCACAAATCCTATTACCAAAATTACAGACCTTCTTAAAAACCTTGCTAAAGGCCATATCGACGAAAAAATGAAAATCAATATTGAAACGGGTGATGAGATCGAAGAAATGACCCATGCTCTTAATCGTTCAATAGAAGGATTAAATTATAAAGTTGATTTTGCTAATCATATAGGACAAGGTGAATTGGAACATGAATTTGATTTACTTAGTGATGATGACATTTTAGGGAAGTCTCTAATTGAAATGCGTAATAGTTTAGTAAAAGCTGAACAAGAAGAGAAAAAACGTAAAATTGAGGATGAAAAAAGGCGCTGGTCTAATGAAGGACTTGCCATGTTTGCTGATATATTGCGTCAAAATAATAATAACCTGGAAAATTTGGCTACTGAAATTATAATGAACCTTGTCAATTATCTAAAAGCCAACCAGGGTGGTTTATTTATTTTAAACGATGATGACAAAGAGAATATTCACTTTGATCTTCTTTCAGCATATGCTTACGATAGAAGAAAATTCATGAACAAAAATATACAAATTGGAGAAGGATTAATTGGTACTTGTGCCATTGAAAAGAACACAATCTTTATGACCGAGATTCCACAGGATTATATGGAAATAACCTCTGGCCTTGGTGCAGCAAATCCAAGTAGCTTGTTAATTGTTCCATTAAAATTAGAAGACACTGTTTTAGGTGTTCTTGAGATAGCATCTTTTAATGTATTTGAAAAGCATGAAATTGAATTTGTAGAGAAACTTGCAGAAAGCATAGGATCAACTATTTCTGCAGTTCGAATAAATATTAGAACGAACGAATTACTTGAGAGATCTCAGCAACAAGCAGAAGAAATGGCTGCGCAAGAGGAAGAAATGCGACAAAATATGGAAGAATTGCAAGCGACACAGGAAGAATCTTCTCGTAAAAGTGCCGAAATGGAAGGACTTGTTGAAGCAATCAATACTTCAAGTTATGTTATAGAGTATGATTTGGATGGAATCATTAAAAACGTAAATGATAACTTTCTAAGCATAGTTGAACTTACAAAAGAAGAGGTTATTGGAACACACCACTCTTCCAATATGGAATTTACCGAGCAGCAAAAATCTAAATATGAACTGTTCTGGAAAGATTTAAGATCAGGAAAGATTAAGAAAGAAACAACAAAAGTTAAAATCAAAAATAAGGAACTAGTGTTTTCTGAAACATACACACCAATAAGAAATGAAGAAGGAGAAATTTATAAAATCCTGAAAATTTCGAATAACATTACAAATTTTTAAAAAAGACCAAACCATACTTACGCTAACAAAAGATGAAATTTAAACTTAAAATTCAGCAAAAGATACAACTATTCATTATTTCAGCTTCAATTGTCATATATGTTGCTGCAGTAGGTTATATCAGCTTTAAAGCTAGAAAAATGGCATACAACGATGCCATTGAAAAAACGAATAGTTATGCCGACAAAGCGGCCAAAGACATGAAGGCACTTCTCGATCGTGACATGGGTGCTGTTAAATCGCTTTCTGACGCATTTAAAGTTTATAAACAATTCCCAAAAGATGAATGGCAAAACTTAATTCATCAGATTTATTTTAATGTATATAGAAATAATCCAAATATATATGGCCTATGGGATAGTTGGGAATTAAATATGATTGACTCATTATGGGATAAACCTTATGGCCGAATTAGTCATTCTTTTTGGAGAGATAATGGCACAGTTAAGGATATTCAAGAATTGAGAAGCCTTGATGGTGATTCAGAATTATACTTAGAAACCAAAACTACTCTGATTCCATCCATTAATGAACCATATTTTGATATAGTTACTGGAGACAAAACAGAATCTTTATTAATGACAAGCTTAAACGTTCCTTTAGTTGAAAATGGTCAGTTTGTTGCTGTTGTTTCTTTCGATATAACACTTGAGCAGTTGCAGTTGATTCTTGAAGAAATTAGACCATTTGAAGGAAGCTTTGCATATCTCGTTTCTAATAATGGTATTATTTCAGGTCATCCTAACAAAGATTTTTTAAATATTCCAATCAATGAAGTATATGCTTCTGATTGTGAGACTTATGATGTGTTAGAGAAAATTAAAACTGGTAAAAAGTTTAGTTATATCAGTAAAAATGATGATGGAGTAAAGACATATCTTTCATATTCTCCCATCAATGTTGCATACACAAATACTCCGTGGTCAATTGCAATTTCAGTTCCTGTAAATACTATTATGGCGGATGCTATTCGTAACTTTAAGATTTCGCTTGCTGTAGGCATAATAGGAATTCTTATAATGGCTCTTGTAATTGCAATTATTGGTCGAAATATTACGAATCCTATAACCAATATTACACAATTATTAAAAAGACTTGCGCAGGGTCATATCGACGAAAAAATGAAAATACAAATTGAATCGGGCGATGAAATTGAGGAAATGGCTGAAGCGCTCAACCAATCGGTTGAGGGTTTAAATAAAAAAGTGGATTTTGCGAATCAAATTGGACAAGGTAAGTTGGATCAACAGTTCGAGTTACTTAGCGATGATGATGTTTTAGGGAAATCTCTACTGGAAATGAGAGCAAGCCTGGTGAAAGCTGATGAGGAAGACGAAAAAAGAAAAATTGAAGATAAGAAAAGAACATGGACCAATGAGGGTTTAGCAAAATTTGCTGATATATTAAGGCAAAATAACAATAATCTTGAAACTTTAGCCACTGAGATCATCATGAACCTAGTTGATTATTTAAAAGCAAATCAAGGTGGAATATTTATTCTTAACGATGACGACAAAGAAAATATTCATTTCAACTTATTGTCTGCTTTTGCTTATGACAGAAGAAAATTCATGCAAAAACACATTAAAATTGGCGAAGGACTAATTGGCACTTGTGCTATTGAAAAGAAAACAGTTTTCATGACAGATTTGCCGCAGGATTATATGGAAATTACCTCAGGATTAGGAGGAGCAAATCCAAGCAGTCTGTTAATTGTTCCATTAAAACTTGAAGACGACGTTTTGGGTGTTCTTGAAATAGCTTCTTTCAA
The DNA here is from genome assembly GCA_002869305.1 of Marinilabiliales bacterium. GTDB lineage: Bacteria > Bacteroidota > Bacteroidia > Bacteroidales > UBA12077 > UBA12077. The sequence goes on along the minus strand of PKTC01000412.1, from coordinate 19,755 downwards.
TGTTTTTGAAAAACATGAAATTGAATTTATTGAGAAATTAGCAGAAAGTATTGGTGCAACGCTTTCATCTGTACGAGTCAATATTCGCACCAATGAGCTTCTTGAACGATCGCAACAACAAGCAGAAGAAATGGCAGCACAAGAAGAAGAAATGCGCCAGAATATGGAAGAACTTCAGGCCACACAAGAAGAAATGAAAAGAAAAGAAGATCATTTAAAGAATGTAATTAACGAAATGCAAATGAAAGAAGAAGAATTAAAAAAGAAAATCCAAAAATATAAAACCCAATAATCAATAAACACTCTAATGACTGAAACAACCTTTTTTACAATTGATGAAGAGAAATGCGTCAATTGTCATCAGTGTATTGCTGTTTGTTCGGCAAAGTACGCTAACAATGGTGTGAATGAAACCATTGAAGTAGACAATAATTTATGCATTGGATGCGGCGAATGCATTAAAGCTTGCACACATAATGCTAGAATTCCGGTTGATGATTTTGAAATTGCAATGAAAGCCCTGGAAAATGCTGAAAAAGTTATTGCCATAGTCGCTCCTGCAGTAGCCTCCAACTTCCCAAACCAGTATCTAAAATTAAATGGTTGGCTAAAATCTTTAGGCATAGAGGCTATTTTTGATGTTAGTTTTGGTGCCGAACTTACTGTTAAATCTTACGTAGAGCACATCAAAAGAAATAAACCTAAAATGGTGATTGCTCAACCCTGCCCTGCCATTGTAAGATATGTGCAAATTTATAAACCCGAGTTGATTCCTCATCTTGCTCCAGCTGATAGTCCAATGGTGCATAGTATGAAAATGGTAAAAGAATTTTATCCAAAATATAATAAGCATAAAATGTTGATAGTATCTCCGTGTGTTGCTAAAAAAGTTGAATTTGAGGAAACGGGAGTAGGAGATTATAATGTGACGATTACAAAGATTCAAAATTACCTATTGGATCACAAAATTGATTTAAATATATTTCCCGAAACTGAATTCGATAATGACCCTGCCGAAAGAGCGGTGTTATTCTCAACACCCGGAGGGTTGTTAGAAACAGCGGAAAGAGAAGTGCCAAACATTCGATACCAAAGCCGTAAAATTGAAGGTCCACATACCATTTATAAATATCTGAATCATTTACCGGAGCAACTAAAAAAAGGCATGTCTCCACTACTAATTGATTGTTTAAATTGCGAGCTAGGTTGTAACGGGGGCACAGGTACTAACAGTTATGATAAATCTCCTGATGAATTAGAGTATTATATACATCAAAGAAGAATCCTTGCACAAGAAGAACATAACACTTCTGATAACGATAGCACTTCAATATCTAAGTATGAAAAACTTATTGATAAATACTGGAAAGAAGAATTGTATGATAGAAAGTATAAAAACTTATCAGAAAACACTAAAAAATTAAGTATTCCTAGTGAAAAACAGCTTAAGGAAATATATCTATTGATGGATAAACAAGAAGATGCTGATATACGAAATTGTTCGAGTTGCGGCTACGATTCCTGCGAAATAATGGCAACTGCAATTTTTAATAATCTAAATAAGACCGAGAATTGTCATCATTATCTACATGAAGAGTTAAAATCAAAAACAGAAGAAATAACAAAGCAAAAACAGGAAATAATCACTGACACTGAGGTGGTGTTAGGATTAATACAAAAGATTCGAGAAATGGTATAAGTAAGAACAAAAAAAGGTGATCTCCCGATAGTATAGGAAGATCACCTTTATTATTTATATTATTACTTTGTTAGTTACATTTTACAACATGCTCCATTTGATATTTAGCAGCTTCTGCATAATCTCCTTTATTTGCATTTCCATAAGCTTCACAAGCAGCAGCATTATCACCTTTACCATAATATGAATTACCTAATTCGAAATGAATCTTTGCATCTTTAGTGTCAACTTCACCCATCAATTCTAGTGCTTTATTTGCAGCTTCGATTGCGGCGTCCCACTTTGATTGCTTATTGTAAATAACAGCTAATTGAAAATAAATATCTTCGTCAGCATCTTTGTACTCCATTAAAGTATTAAAATACTTTTCAGCACTACTCCAATTTTCTGACTTAACTGCATCTGCTCCAGCTACAAGGTAAAAATTACCAGCTAACTGTTTAGCTGTTCCTTCCGTTTTAGTATCATTTTTAGCCGTGGCAGCATTTAATGCACCGTCGATAGCTTGTTTAAAATTAGCTTCATCATCTTTTTCCTTATAAACTTGGGCCTTTCTTACATAAGACATAGGATATTTAGGATCAAGCTCTATAGATTTATCTAATGCTTCTAAAGCCGCGTCATAATTCTTAGAACCAATTAAAGAGGCTCCTTTAGCATAATACAATTTTGGAATTGTTTTATCGGCTTTTTTTGCATTTGCAGGATCGTTATATGTTGCACTGTATTCCTTCAATACTTCAAAAGCAGCTATTGATTCATCATATTTCTTTTCTTTGTAAAGAGCAATAGCTTGCTTGTATTGCATATTTGGAATTTGTGATGCCGCTGTACTTCTGTTTTCACTAGCTGTTAAATCAAGCTCATCGTAAATACTAACGCATTTTTTAAATGATTCAATAGCACATAAATAATCTTTGGCTTGTGATTTTGCCACTCCATCTTTTAGTGCATCAACCGCTTCTGTCTCTGTTTGCGCACTTAATGTTACTGCAAAACCCATTAAAAAAATCATTGCAGTTATTCTACTCAAAATTTTGAATTTCATGTTATTAAGTTTTTAGTTATAGGATTAAATTAATTACTCTTCTTTTTTTTCGGCTTTAAAAATATAAAAACGAGTCAAATAATAAAATTATTTTAAAATATAATTTGCTACATATATTAATTATTAACAATGTGTTACAAAAATGGTTCTAATTAATGAATCATTCTTCACTTAGAACGAGCTTATATTGGATTTGGTTATCAGAATAGTCTATTTGGATTAAATTCAATACCAATAAGTTTACCAAGACTTTTTCTGCTTTATATTTATTTAAATTAGTAATTTTCTTAAACTTAGATAATGTAATACTACCCTTATTTTGCAAATATTCAAATAAAACTTTTTCGGGTTCATCATATCTAATTAAAACACCATTCCCAAATTTTTTTTTGTTCCAAGCTTTTAGATATATATTATTAACGATAATGTTCTCATCATTTACCCTAATATATACTTTATTCTCACCGTTTTTGTCTGGCGCTGTAATAAGCTTATCTGTAGATATTTTAGGTATTGTGATTTCGAGAATAGTCTTTTTTTCTATCTCCCAAATTTTTGTTTCGAACTCTAATGCTGGTTTACAATATAGTTCTGCAGCTGCTTGAACCATATAAAACTCTTCATCGCTGTGAACACCTGCAATGCTTCCATTATCTCTCACACCAACAAGAAGCTTGCCTCCATCTGTATTTGCAAAAGCAGCTAAAGAACGTGAAATCTTCTTAGAATCATTGATAGAGTGTTTAAAATCTAGTTGTTGATGCTCTCCTTGTTTAATTAATCTATCAATATATTCCTTCATGTCAACCAAATAACTTTGAAAAGCGAAGTTATAAGTATTTTTAAATAATCCAAGAGCTGTTGTTATACAATCTCTATTCATTCTTAGTGATTGATTTTGAGAAGATATTCTTGCTATTCAAGTGCAGATATGCTAAATTAGGCAGGTATTTTCATAATGAAATTTAATGCGTTTAATTTAAATACTTGACCACGTGGATTTGTTATCATCAGTAAATGGGTTGGGAGAATTTTCTTTAATTGAGAGACATAAAAAGGAACTCAATGACAGTATTCGTTATGCAAGT
>PKTC01000412.1:0-15908 GCA_002869305.1 Marinilabiliales bacterium | reverse complement strand
AAAAAGCATTGTTGCCATCTCAAAATGAAATTGACAGATATTTTCCACAGAACTTTATATTGTATTTACCCAAAGATGTAGTAAGTGGTGATTTTTACTGGTTTTATCGACTTAAAAATAAAATCCTGTTTGCAGTAGCTGATTGCACAGGACATGGGGTTCCCGGAGCGTTTATGAGTGTGTTGGGAATATCTATCCTTAATCAAATTGTTCTAAGTCACAAAAATATAAGTGCAGGAGGAATTTTAGATCTTCTCCGTGAACATGTTATGAAATCGCTTCATCAAACTGGCACTTCGGGAGAGCAAAAAGACGGAATGGATATTGCTTTATGCATTCTTGATCTTTCTACAAGCCAATTGCAATTTGCCGGAGCCTATAATCCTTTGTATTTAATAAGAAAAGGGAAGTTAATTAATTTTCCTGGTGACAGGATGCCTATTGGAATAGATCCAATTGAAGAAAAACCATTCAAAAATCACGATATTATCTTGAAAAATGACGATATGCTGTATCTTTTTTCTGATGGTTTTGCAGATCAATTTGGAGGAGAAAAAGGGAAAAAATTCAAATATAAACCTTTTAGAGAGTTATTGATATCTGCTAGTAAGCTTGCTATTCAAGATCAAAAAAATGTAATTCATCAGGCATTCCATGAATGGAAGTGGAGTCATGGTCAGGTTGACGACATATTGATTATGGGTATACATTATACTGTCCAATAATGAACCTAATTTAAAAAGAAAATTGATCTAAATATTATACTTGTTATTATGAGATTATCAGCTTTTCGTATTAGAAATTTTCGATCCATGATTGATTCTAAAGTCAATTATCTTTCTAGCGACAATATTACAGCTTTAATTGGCCAGAATGAATCAGGGAAAACGACTATTCTTGAGGCTTTACATAGTTTTTCAAACGGAATCATTAGTGAGGACATGTTAAGAAGTGACAGTGCCTTTCCTGAAATAGCATGTTACTTTGAATTCAATGATAAATATCTTAAAGATTATCTTGATTTAGAAAAAATACCTAATGGTTTAAAAAAGAAGTTAGAAAAAAAGACCGGAATTTGGCTAGAGAGAAGTTGGAAAACTTTAACTAAGAACACTTTTAGATGCAGTGATAGAGAACTGGTTGATTTCTACGAAAACTTAAGTGAATCGCACAAAAGCAAAGTTGAAACCATTTACAATAATATAAAACAAATCAATGATGAAACAAATGAATTAAGAGGAGACATTCGATTCATTGCAAAGGATAAAGCAGAATTATTAAAGGAGACCGAAGATTTATCGAAACGATTAAATAAAACCAAAAGAAGTATCGATCGAGCCAAAAAACCTGATTTAATCCAAGTATATCAAAATGAGTACGAAGCAACAAATAAGATTTATATACAAAAGAAAATTGATCTGGAAGCAATCCTTAAAGTACTCAATGATAAGAAGAATAAACTGGAAGCTTATGGTGAAAAAGACCAACTTGCTGAGCGCTTTCTTGAAATAAAAAGAAATTTCGATACTGAGCTTGAGAACTATCACAAAAGAAACGATGAGTTACTATACTTTGAGAATCTACAATCTAAAACTATTAACCCAAAGGAAATTGAGCTTCTTGCCAATAACATTGAGTATTTGCAGATAGAACAAAAGAAGCTTCACAATATCTTTATTGAAGCACAAAATAAACTTGACTTTATAGAGCGAGTTGCTGAGAAAGTATTGGCCGGGAAAAACACTCGAGTGGCCGAAAGTGAGGTTAAAATCGAACTTTCAAAACAGAAAGAATTTTATACACTTGAAGAAATTGGTTACGTACTAAGTAAACATCTTCCAATTTTTGAGTTTTTTGAAGATTTTTCAAGTTTACTTCCTAATAGAATTGATTTAGCTGATTTATTCGATCAAAACATTTCTGCCGAAGGTTATAAAGCTGTCAATAATTTTCTTTCAATTTCAGGGCTAAATGCAGGTTTTTTTAAGCAAGAAAACGATAGGATACTTAAGCAACGAATTGAAAATCTTAATGGAGAAATAACCATTGATTTTCACGAATTCTGGAGTCAAAAAATAGGCAAACAAAATAAAATCCACCTGAACTTTGAGCTTGAACATTATGATGATAGTATACCTGAAAAAAGTGGTAAACCCTATCTTGAATTTTGGATAAAAGATAATTACGAAAGGCTTTATCCAAAGCAAAGAAGCAGAGGAGTGCGATGGTTCTTATCTTTTTATCTGGAACTTAAGGCAAATGCTATGAGTAATCAGAAGAAAGTTTTACTTATTGATGAACCTGGTTTGAGCTTGCACGCAAAAGCTCAGCAAGATGTTTTGAAAGTTTTCGATAATATGAAAAACGATTTACAAATCATTTATTGTACACATTCAACACAATTAATTGATAAAGAAAAGATGTTTCGAATATTGGCTGTTGAGCGTAAAGAAGGAGAAGGAATAAATAGTCAATCTGTTATCATTGATTCAAAATCCCTAAAAACGGCAAATAACGAAACAATGATGCCTGTACACTCCGTTTTTAGTGGTCATATTATTAAAGAAAAAAGTATATTGAAAACCAGAAATCTTATCGTAGATAACATAAGTACATTTTATTATTTATCGGCATTTTCAAAGCTGTTCAGTAAGAATGGAGAAGTTCATTACATCCCTTCAAATGGAGTAAAAGAGATTCCAGTTATGACAAATTTATTAACCGGATGGAGAACAGATTTTTCGGTTCTTTTGCCGGGGAATACGGAAGGACAGAAGGTATTTGAAGAACTCAAGAGCAGCATATTCATCAACGATATTGAGCTTTGTAGAAATAAACTTATATTAATGGAGGTAGAAGATATTGTGGATCTATTTTCAAAATTTGACTTCAAAAAACATATTCTAAATAAAAGAATTGGTATTCCTGAATCGAACAGCGAATATATTGAAATTAACAATTTGTCAGGGAATTATCTTGCTTCACAATTTGCATCCATGGTAGATAATGGAGAGATTACACTAAATCATTTAGATGAAGAAACAACTTCTGCAATAAGTAAGTTGATTGGATTAATTGAAATCTCAGTAAATTTGTAAAAGAGAACAATTACTTGCTTAATGCCTCAGCCCCTCCAACAATTTCAAGAATTTCATTGGTAATTGCGGCCTGTCTTGCCTTATTATAATGTAACTGAAGTTCTTTAATTAATTCCGTAGCATTATCAGTCGCTTTATGCATTGCTGTCATTCTGGCTCCATGCTCTGCAGCCAAAGATTCCAACATGGCTTCATAGAACTGTATTTTTAACGATTTTGGAATCAACTCTTTTACAATGCTTTCTTTTGATGGTTCAAAAATATAGTCAAAACTTACATTGCCCTCTTTATTTTCAGGAATATCAATAGGTAAATACTGATCTTTAGTTAAAACCTGAACCGCTGCATTTTTAAAGCGATTATATACCAATATTACTTTATCATAATCTCCAGCAACATAGCCACTCATTATGCCTTCTATTAAAGGAACAGCATTCGAAAAGCTTAATTCGTCTAAGATCTCATTATTTACAATTAGGTTTTCATAAGCCTTTGACTTATAAAACTCAGACCCTTTTTTCCCAATTGAAAAAATGGAAACATTTTTGGCCTGGTTTTCCTCGGCATAATCATCTTGTATCAAATTCATTACTTCTTTGATAACATTGGCATTAAAAGCACCGCAAAGCCCTTTATTTGAAGTAATTGAAACAATCAGTATTTTATCAGGAATATCTTTTCGGGCATAAATGTTTTCTCCTTCAACCTCGATGGTTTGATTAATATGAAATAATATTTCATGTAACTTTCCGGCATAAGGTCTTAGATTAATCACTGCATCCTGAGCTCTTTTAAGCTTAGCCGCAGAGACCATCTTCATCGCACTTGTTATTTGCTTGGTTGATTTAACCGAACTTATTCGCGTACGTATTTCCTTTAAGTTTGCCATTATATTACACTACTTTATACTTAGCTGCCACTTCTTTAGCAACCGTTTCAATTGCGGTTGTGGCATTTTCTGTAAGTTGTCCTGATTTTAATTCTTGTAGTTCTTTTTCATATTGGGTTTCCATCATATCAAGAAAGTCGCTCTCAAAATCTTTTACTTTCTCAACTGGAACATCTTCCAATAAGCCTTTCGTTCCACAATATATAATTGCTATTTGTTTTTCAACTGATACTGGTTTATACTGACCTTGTTTTAGAATTTCAACGTTTTTAGCACCTTTATTAAGTACTGCCATTGTCGCAGCATCCAGATCCGAACCAAACTTTGCAAACGCCTCCAATTCACGATATTGTGCCTGATCTAGTTTAAGTGTACCTGCAACTTTTTTCATAGACTTTATTTGCGCATTACCTCCAACACGAGAAACAGATATACCTACATTAATAGCTGGTTTTACGCCCGAATTAAATAAATCTGACTCTAAAAAAATCTGTCCATCAGTAATAGAAATAACATTGGTAGGTATATATGCAGATACATCTCCAGCCTGAGTTTCAATAATAGGTAATGCCGTTAATGAACCTCCTCCTTTAACTTTATCTTTTAAGCATTCAGGTAAATCATTCATCTGTGCTGCGATCTTGTCGGATTGAATAATTTTAGCTGCCCTTTCAAGTAATCTGGAGTGCAAATAAAATACATCACCAGGGTACGCTTCGCGTCCTGGCGGACGGCGCAATAAAAGAGAAACCTCTCGATACGCAACAGCTTGTTTTGAAAGATCATCGTAAATAATTAATGCTGGACGACCAGTATCCCTAAAATATTCGCCAATACATGCCCCTGCAAAAGGAGCAAAAAACTGCAAGGCTGCAGCATCTGATGCTGTTGCAGAAACAATGGTCGTGTAATCCATGGCCCCATGTTTTTATAAAATATCAGCAATATTTGCTACTGTCGAACCTTTTTGGCCAATGGCGACATAAATACAATATACTGGTTCTCCTTTTTCGTAAAATTCTTTCTGATTTATAATTGTGTCGATAGCAATGGCTGTTTTACCTGTTTGGCGATCGCCAATAATTAACTCACGTTGACCACGACCTATCGGTATCATCGCATCAATTGGTTTAATTCCGGTTTGTATGGGTTCATTCACAGGTTGGCGGTAAATTACACCTGGGGCTTTTCTCTCCAATGGCATTTCAAAAAGTTCACCTGTAATGGCTCCTTTCCCATCAATAGGTTCTCCTATGGTATTAATAACTCTTCCTAATAAACCTTCCCCTACTTTTATTGATGCAATTCTTTTTGTTCTTTTAACTTTATCTCCCTCCTTAATTTCTGAAGAAGAACCAAGAATAACAGCTCCAACGTTATCTTCTTCAAGGTTTAGAACAATTCCATTCATGCCATTTTCAAATTCAATCAACTCGTTCGACTGTACATTTGATAAACCATAAATTCTGGCGATTCCATCACCAACTTGCAAAACACTACCTACTTCTTCGAGTTCGGAATTTGTTGTAAAGCCTTCTAATTCCTTTTTTAATATTGACGAGACTTCTCCGGGTTTAATTCCTGCCATAGCTAATATTTTAATGTATTATTTATTCTTGTTTTTATTAAAATCAATGTTGATAAATTGATTACGTAATTCTTGTATTTGCCTTGAAACACTTAAATCTAATTGTTTATCGTCCACCTGAATGATTAATCCACCAAGAACAGATTCATTTACTTTAGTTTGAAGCTCTATCGAAGATTTAAATGTGCTCTCTATAGATTTCTTAACACTTTCCTTATGTGTTCTTGTAAGCTCGAAAGATGTTGTTAAAACAGCTGTTCTAATTCCGCGTGCTTTTTTATAAAGAACAATAAAATAATTGCATATGTGTTTAAGATGATTTTCACGCTTATTTTTTACAACTAAATGCAAAAACGACAAAGTATCTTCACTTACCTGATTCTTGAAAATTTTAGTTAATATTTCGGCTTTTTTGGATGATTTAATAATGGGATGGTCAAACAAAGTATTCACATCTTCATTATCCTCAAACCACTGAAGAATTAAATCGATATCCCTTTTAATCTTATCTAGTTGATTTTTCTCTTCTGCTAAAAGAAAAAGAGATTTTGCATATCGTGTATTTATCTGACTATGATGCATGTATCTTTTTTAATTCAAATCTATATCTTTAACAAGATCATCAATTAATCTTTTCTGTTTCGATTCATCTGCTAGATTCTGCTTAATTATTTTTTCTGCTATGTCAATAGAAAGTGTTGCTATTTGATTTTTAATTTCATTGACAACCAAATTCTTTTCATGTTGTACGCTTTTTCTTGCTTCTTCAACTATTTTCTTGGCTTCCAATTTGGCGGCCTCTTTTGCTTCTTCAATTATTTTATTTTTCAGTTCCTTTGCCTCTTTCAATAAAGTCTCCTTCTCCATTTTAGCAAGCTGTGTAATTCTTTCGTTCCCGAACTCAATCTTTGCCATTTCTTCCTTAGCATTCTTAGCTGCTTCTAGACTTTTCTGAATAGACCTTTCGCGGTTTTTTATTGCTCCTAATATTGGTTTCCATGCAAATTTTGTCAAAACATAAACGACAATACCAAATGAAAACAACATCCAAATTAATAATCCAATGTCTGGTTTTATAAGTTCCATAACAAAATGTTTTTAAATTAAAAAACTTTACAGGCAGCCAACCGCTGCTCTGTAAAGTAAATCCTTACACAAATAAGATAAGGAAACATACCACAATGGCAAAGAAAGCAACACCTTCAATCAAAGCAGCAGCAACAATCATGTTTGATCTTATGTCGCCTGCAGCTTCAGGTTGGCGAGCAATAGACTCCATAGCTGAAGTTCCGATTTTTCCGATTCCCATTGCAGCAGCGAATGCAGCAAATGCGGCACCAAAACCAGCAGCAGCCTGTGATATTGCTATGCTATCAATTGCCAATAAAATTGTACTTAGTGTAAACATAGTGTTAATATTTAAGTGAATATATAATGATTTAATGATCAGGTTCTGAGGCCATTCCAAAATAAATAGCCGATAATATTGTAAATACATAAGCTTGAATAAATGCTACCAACAATTCAAGCATTGTCATAAAAATTGTAAATGCTATTGATACTGGTGAAACCGCGTATCCCAATTTTGGATCCATATTACCAAAAATAAATATCAAACTGAAAAAGCCCAAAACAATTATGTGCCCTGCTGAAATATTAGCGAATAAACGTATCATTAGAACAAAGGGCTTAATTATAACACCTATTAATTCAATAAATGGAATTAATGGCACCGGCAATTTCAACCACCAAGGAACTCCAGGTGGATTAAATAAGTGCTTCCAGTAATTTTTATTTCCGGTTACATTCGTTGTAATAAAGGTTGCTAATGCTAAAGCCATTGTGACAGTAATATTTCCTGTAACATTAGCACCACCAGGTAAAATTGGAACCAGACCCAATAAATTATTTAATAGTATAAAAAAGAAAATAGTTAAAAGAAAAGGCGTGTATTTCTCATAGCTATGCTCGCCGATGCTATTTTTGGCTATATCATCGCGGATGAACAGAACAAGGGGTTCTAATAAGGACTGTAAGCCCTTTGGTGCCAGTCCTTCTCTTCTGCTGTATGTTTTAGCTACCGAAACAAAGATCCATATTAATAAAATACTACTAAACCAAATTGCGACAACATTTTTTGTAATAGATATATCGAATGGACGTTCCAGAAATTCTCCGCGACTATTAATTTGAATAATTTTATTTTTATGAGAGCCATCATGAGCTATTTTGAAGTTCTTATATGAATGCCCATGTCCCAACTTGCTAGACCAAAACACAACTAGTCCTTGATTCTTACTATACAATATTACTGGCAGAGGAACTGAATAATGGTGACCCTTAAAAGTAAATACGTGCCAACCATAACCATCCTGAATATGCTCAAAAATAAATACCCCCGGGTTAAATCCCTCTTTCTCCTCTTGTTCTTCATGTTTCTCCTTACTTTCTGGTTCACCAATACTTGCAATTGCAGTTCCTTGAGCAGAAATAAAAAGAAAAGAAACAAAAGAGATATATAAAAGGATTTTTTGCATATAAAAGTCTTTGAGTAACTACAAATTTAAGGAATAAAACACAAAATTGTTCACATAAAACAACAAAAAAGACAGTGCAATCTGCATTGCACTGTCTATAGTTATCAAAGTAATTATTTATCGTTTCTTTATTATGCTGTTAATCCATTAGCCATTAAGAATGTAGCAGCAAATGCAATAATAGCATATAACTCAGGAAATACAGCTAAAATAAGTGTATTACCAAAAACATCGTTACCACCACCAATAGCAGCAATACCATTTGATGTAACTGAACCTTGTTTAACTGCTGAGAATAATGCAACAAATCCTAGAAATAATCCCATAGATAAAATTGCAATCCCATTAAACATAGTCATTTCAGGGTGTACTAAGCCAAAAAGCTGATCAATAACAAAGTATCCACCGAAACCATAAAGACCCTGTGTTCCGGGTAATGCAGCCAAAAGCATGTAGTTACCAAATTTTTCCGAATCTTTTTTTAATGCTCCAATCGATGCATTACCACCCATTGATACTCCAATTGCACTGCCAATTCCTGAAAGTGCGATCATAAATGCTAAGCCTGCGTAAGCTAAATAAATTGCTGTGTTCATAATAATTGTCTCCTATTAATTATTTTTTATTGTTTTTATTTTGAAAATGGTTTGTATTGTTTTCCGCCTCCCACAAAGCCGGCATTTTTGTAAAATTCAACAAAAGTTAAACGCAATGGATGAACGAATGCTCCAAGACTAGCAAGGAAAATATTCAATCCATGTCCTATTAATAAAATGATGATAAATGGGATGTAGCTAAAAAAACTTCCTCCTAAAAATTGAGCAGCTATTTGATTAAATACCAATCCTAAAATTGCGCTTGAAATACCAAGAGCAAATAATCGGATATAGGATAGCAAATCTCCGAATATACCTGTAATCATATTGTAGGCATCATATACACCCGAACCAATACTTGCAAAAACATTAATGTCAGGGTTGCTAAAGATTAAAATTAAAGCTCCACTAATAATGAATAAGCCATTAATGATAATTTTTGGTAAAACGATATCCATCATTGGAAATACAATCGAAATAGCCCCACTAATAACCATTAAAATCCAACCAATTGTTGATAATCCATATTTAAATCCTCCTTGTTTGATCTGATTAGCAGCTTTAATAAACATTCCATAGAATATTTGTAAACCACCAATTGCAATGGATAACCAGAATAATTTTAATGGATCAAGAATGATTTGTTTTAATGGATACGTTTCAACATTTACTAATTCAATTCCGAAGAATGTTCCTGAGATAAAGCCCATGATAATCGTTGCTGCACCCAGATACGAAGCTAAAGTTAGCATTGGTTTTAATTTTGGGTTTGCTTTTCTTCTGAAAATCAGTGTTGCGATAAGTATTAATAAACCATATCCAGTATCACCAACACAGAATCCAAAGAATAACATAAAAAATGGTGCGAAAAATGGTGTTAAATCCAGTTCTTTATAATCAGGTAAGGAAAATAAGTCTCCAATGGGTTCAAATAATTTTGAAAAATTATTGTTCTTTAACTTGATTGGAACATTATCTCCTTCGGCAGGCTGAGAAGAAATAAAATATACATTTCTTTCTTCAAGCATTTTCTCCAGATCCTCTTTTGTTTCAACGGGAATCCAGCCTTCCAAAAGCATCACTTTTTCTTCTGCTTGTTTTTCTGTGTGATTAATTGCAAGTTCGAAATCGGTTTTTTCCTGTAATTTCTGACGAGTTTCTTTCAGGTTTTCCTGATATTTAATTGCATACTCATCGAAAGTTTTTTCGATTTCCTCTAATCTTTCTTTGTTTGATTTATCTTTTTCGAGTAATTCGGATAATTTTAAATCAGGTAGCTTTACCTCTTCAGCATCAATATCAATTGGATTTGCTCCATGCTGTAATGCAAGAATATAGGTAAATCCATCGATAGTATTTACAATCTCAATAGGATACTTCTCCTTCCAATCAGGATTGAATTTCTTTTCGCTACAAACAAAGTATTTTAAGTAAATATGCTTTTCTGCAAATTTTTCTTGTAGATTTTGATCAAAATCACCCCAGGGTAGAGCTTTTTGAATGTCTTTACTCAAAGACATTTGCTCTTGTTCAATTAGATTTATTTCATCTGTAAGATTCTTGATGGTTTCAACCATTCCTAAACCATCCATATCAGATTTTTCAGGTGTTTCTTCCTGATTTCTTTTACTCAGAAACTTTAATGCTTTATTTATCTCACTAATTTGATATAAAGAGATTTTAATGTTTTCATCAACATCTTTATTCTTCTCTATTATATGGAGCACTCCAAGTTCCTGCAATTTTTCAAGAAACGGAACATACTCCTTGTGATAGATCAAAAAAGAATATTTCAACATCGGAATAATCATTAGGCAGCCTCCTTATTTTGTTGACGTTTCTTAACAATTTTCTGTGATGATTTGGAAAGGTTTTCCTCATCTTCAAGAAATCGTTTAACTTTAGAAATAGCTTCTTCGTATCCAGGAATTTGCACTTTTTCGTAAAGGTTTACCTTTTGAGTAGTTTTCTTTCTTGCAAAATCTAACAGCTCCATTTTTCGTAAGAAAAACTCACTTTCAATAGATATTTTTACAAGAGCTTCTATAATCTGAACACCACTTAAAAACCAACTTGGTTTATTAAAAAGGCTAAATTCCTTTGTTTCGAAAATTACATCTTCTAAGATCGGTGTTTTCACTCCAGCTATTTTCTTAACGATCATTTTAACATCTTTTACCGCGATTAAATCTTCTTCAAATTCTCCCCATAGTCGGACCATATTGTCATAATCTTTCATACGACTTTCCAACTTACGAAGTAATTCTTCCGATTGATCTTTAGCACGCTTAACTTCCATTCTAAGAGCTGCTTCCTTGCTTTGAAGCGTTGGTAAGGCCCTTAAACGAATTTTAAGCTGCTTATTTAATTGCTGCAGTGATGTTTTATTATATTGGAATTTTATTGCCATATTTTCAAGTTAAAAGTTAAACGTAAAAAGTTGCGAGTTAAAGTTCCCGGAATTAATAAGATCCTTGAACTTTACACTTTGAACTTTAAACTAGCTTTCTTTTGGCCAAAACTGATCAACAAATTCTTGTTTAATACCAACTTCTGCTGGTTCAAAATGCTCACTGAATAAATTCCAGCTTGTTGAAAGCATCTGATCAACTTCAACGTTTACGTCAATAGCCAATAATTTATCGGAATAATCTTTTGCAAATTTTAATGCCCGTTCGTCATAATCTGTAAGGTCAAAACCATTTTCTTGCTTGGTTTTTGCATTTGCTGCATCAGCATACAGTCGAATAGCAGCATTCATTACCTGAGGATGATCAGCGCGTGTTTTCTTACCAATAACTAACTGTTTCAAACGAGATAATGAACGGAACGGATCTACAACCACTTTCCCAATATCAGTATCTTTTCGTAAGAACAACTGTCCTTCCGTAATATATCCCGTATTATCAGGAATAGCGTGAGTAATGTCACCACCTGAAAGTGTAGTTACAGCAATAATGGTAATTGAACCTCCATCTGGAAACTGAACTGCTTTTTCATAAATCTTAGCTAAATCACTATATAGTGATCCTGGCATACTATCTTTCGATGGTATCTGATCCATACGATTCGATACGATACTTAAGGCATCAGCATAAAGTGTCATGTCTGTTAAAAGAACCAATACTTTTTGCTTTTTATCCACTGCAAAATATTCAGCTGCAGTTAATGCCATATCAGGAACCAGAATACGCTCTACTGGAGGATCTTCAGTTGTATTTACAAAACTGATAATACGATCTAAAGCTCCTGCATTATCAAATACATTTTTGTAATATAAATAATCGTCGTTGGTTAAGCCCATCCCTCCAAGTATAATCTTATCTGCATCGGCACGCAGTGCCACCATAGACATCACTTGGTTAAATGGTTGGTCAGGATCGGCAAAGAAAGGAATCTTTTGTCCGGTTACCAATGCATTGTTTAAGTCGATACCAGCTATACCTGTTGGAATAAATTCTGACGGTTGCTTTCTACGAACAGGATTTACAGATGGACCTCCAATTTGACGCTCTTCTCCTTCGATAGATGGACCTCCATCAATTGGATCGCCATAAGCATTAAAGAATCGACCTGAAAGTTCGTCACCAACCTTTAAAACAGGAGGACGACCTAAGAAAACAACTTCAGCATTTGTTGGAATACCTTCTGTTCCGGAGAAAATCTGAAGCGTAACATCATCACCAATTATTTTTACTACCTGTGCTAATCGCCCATTAACAATAGCCATTTCTTCATAACCAATTCCGGTAGCTTTTAAAGAACATGTAGCTTTTGTAATCTGTGTAATTTTTGTATATATTTTTTGAAATGCTTTTGTTTCCATTATGCTACTTTCCTTTCTTCAATTATTGAGTTCAGTTCTTTCTCACTTTCATTGTATTTATCAGAATTAAATACAGCATAGTTCATCTGTTTCATCGTGTTAATTACTCTCTTAAAATAAGTAGAAACATCCTCAAATGATTCAAAATTGAATGTTGTGTGATAAATATCTAAAACTCTATTTAACATATATTTTTGACGATCTAATGAAGCAGAACAATCGACCTTATCAAATGCATCTTGTTGACAGATAACAAAGTCCATAACTTCTCCCTTCCAAAATCTTTCATGGTATTCAACAGGTACACCATCATCACCAAGAATATTTATTTGTTCAGAAACCTCTCTACTTCTTATAAGAATGTCCCTTGCTAATCTTATTTTTTCAGGCCATTCTGGATCAATATTTTCTCTAAAATATTCTTCCAATTCAGGATATTCAGCATATTTTGAATACGAATCCAACGCATCGATTGCAGGATAACGCTTACTGTCGGCTCTCTGTTGCGATAATGCATAGAAACAACGAGCTGCTTTCTTTGTAGATTCAGTTACTGGTTCTTTTAAGTTACCACCAGCTGGTGAAACCGTACCAATAAAAGTAATTGAACCTGACTCTCCATTACTCAAATAAGTAAATCCAGCACGAGAATAGAAGTTAGAAATAATTGCAGGTAAATCCATTGGGAATGCATCCTGCCCTGGTAATTCTTCCATTCTGTTCGACATTTCACGAAGAGCTTGTGCCCAACGTGAAGTTGAATCGGCTAACAATAAAACTTTTAATCCCATAGCACGGTAATATTCTGCAAGTGTCATCGCAGTATAAACTGAAGCTTCACGAGCAGCAACCGGCATATTCGATGTATTTGCGATAATAGTTGTACGTTCCATCAATTTGCGGCCAGTACGTGGGTCATCTAGCTCCGGGAATTCAGTAAAAATCTCAACAACTTCGTTTGCTCGCTCGCCACATGCAGCTACGATAATCATATCCGCTTCGGCTTGTTTTGAAAGAGCATGCTGCAGCACGGTTTTTCCTGTGCCAAATGGACCAGGAATGAATCCAGTTCCACCTTCTGCAATTGGATTTAACGTATCGATTACGCGAACACCTGTTTCCAATAATTTAAACGGACGTGGTTTTTCTTTATATGCTTTAATAGCCACTTTAACAGGCCATTTTTGAATCATATTTAAATCAATGTCCTTACCATTTTCGTCGGTAACAACTGCAATCTTATCATGAATAGTATATTCACCTTCTTGTGCAACAGTTTTAACTGTGTATTTACCTTTGAACTTGAAAGGAATCATAATTTTATGAGGCATCCAGTTTTCTTTAACCTCACCTAACCAGCCTCCTGCTTCTAATACATCGCCGGGTTTAGCAACTGGTTTAAATTCCCATTTTTTATCATCTTCCAAAGGATTAGTATGTTCTCCTCTTTTTAAGAAAACACCATCCATTTTATCAAGGTCATTTTGCAGACCATCGAAGTTTTTGGATAAAATTCCAGGTCCGAGAGTTACTTCAAGCATGTGCCCTGTAAAATCAACCGTGTTATTAACCTTTAAGCCACGAGTGCTTTCAAAAACCTGAACATATGCCTGGGTGCCCATTACCTTGATAACCTCAGCCATCAATTTAGTTTCATCTAAATTAATGTAACATATTTCATTTTGCATAACAGGTCCGTCTACCTCAACAAACACGAGGTTTGCGATGATTCCTGCAACTTTTCCTTTTGTCATTTTATTTGTTTTTTCCATTTATTGCAAATTCTTTAGGAAACTCAAAACTTGATTTTAAATAATTGATGATTTTTCCGAACATCTCACGACCTTTTTCTTCGTCGAGTTCTAACCATCGGTATGCTAAGTCGAGCTTAATTGTGTAAGCTAATACAACTTCAATAGTGAAATAGTCAAAAAGTGTAATCTCTTCTACCTTCTCCCACTTTATTTGATCCAGGCCCTTCTCACGAGCCATCAAATTTTCTTTCTCAGCCTGAACGATTATGTCCGAAACATATGGAAGGTCTACGCTTAAACCGAAGTCTTTTGCATTACTTTTAATAATTGATCTTGTAATCTCGTTATCGCTAATTAGATTTTTTTCTGCATCTAAATCATACTGACGACAATTCAAGCCAATTAAAATATTGTTTAGGTTTAAATTAAATTCAAACCACTGTTTTAAAAACTTGTTTTTTGTTTTTAAAACATACTTGTAATACATTTCAGTTAATAGATTCTCCCAGCTTTTATAAACATTCTTTGATAATTCCTCATCCTTGAAAATCTCAACAAAATCATACATATAAGAGGGAAGCATTCCTTCTCTTTCATCGGAAAACTCAACTTCGAAATCCTGAAATGTATACTTGCCTAATTTGTTGAATTGATCAAAATCTTCGTCTAAGAACTGAAGTAAGTTTTGATTATCGTAGGGTAAAAATAACAGTTCAACCAATTTATAATCTTCGGGACGAAGATGTTCTTCCAGCTCATGTTTAAAGTCGAGCAGATGAAATTGAACCTCAGTATCGTCCAGAAAAATATCCGGTAGTCCTGCTATAAAGTAGTGATAATAATTACGAAACATACCTATTCTCCTGGATATAACATTTCAATAGTTTTTGGACGAAGGTATGATTTGAAGAAGTTTTCAAAATCTTCTTCACTAAAGCTGATTTTATATGACCCATCTGCCGGACCCACTTTAAAACCTCCTTTTATTGAATCGCTAAAACTTAGTTCGAGATTGGCATTTAATTCTTTACCTGATTTCGCAGTAAAAAACTTAGAAAATTCTTTTTCAAGATCTGCAGGTAGTAATACAGAAAGATCTATAGTCTCATTTTTCTGTGGATTCCAGTTTTTAACAACAGTTTCTATAATCTCTTTTACAAATTTTTCGTCGTTAAAAGCTTTCTTCACTGGCTCATCTATAACCTTTGCAACAATCATGTCGGTAATTCTTTGTTGAACATTTCTTACCGATTGTTTAGCCGCTAAGTTTAATTCAGCATCAACATTCTTTTTGATTTCAGCAGATTTTTTTTCAGCAGTTTCAATAATTTTTTTTGCCTCTTTTTCCGCTTCCTGCTTTATTTTCTCAGCTTCAGATTTTGCTTCAGCTAAAATGTTATCAGCCTCTGCATTAGCTTTTTCAACCCCCTCGTTATAAAGCTTCTGAGTTAATTCCTGAAGTTTGTTTTCCATTTTTATAAGATCTTATTTTATTAGAATATAAAATTGAGCTACAAAACTAATAACTTAAATTAATTTACCAACAAATATTTAGATTATTAGATAACTAAATTTATTGCAATAAATTTAGTTATCTAATAATCTAAATATTTGTTGGTA
>PKTC01000212.1 GCA_002869305.1 Marinilabiliales bacterium | reverse complement strand
CTGTTAATTCTTCACGAATCCTTTCATAACTAAGTACGTTCGCATCCACCGACATACCAATGGTAAGAACAATACCAGCAATACCTGGTAGTGTAAGCACTGCACCTAATGATGCCAGCACACCAAAAATAAAGAACATGTTCACAACAAGTGCTAAATCGGCAACCAATCCAGCCTTGAGACTATAGTCGAACAACATGTAAACAATGACAACTATAAAAGCAAGAAAGAATGATCTTAAACCAGAATCAATAGCTTCCTGACCCAATGAAGGACCAACAATTTCTTCTTGAATAATTCTTGCCGGAGCAGGTAATTTACCTGATTTTAATATGTTGGCTAAGTCTTTTGCTTCGTTAACCGTAAAATCACCAGAAATATTCGAACGGCCACCAGTAATTTCCTGACTAACTCTAGGTGCAGAATAAACATAATTATCAAGAACAATAGCAATAAAGTTTCCTACATTATTTTTTGTTAAACGCGCCCATGTCTTTGCGCCATCAGCATTCATACTCATAGTAACTTCTGCACTACCAGAGTTTTGATCAAATTCTGATCTTGCATCTGTAACAACATCACCATCTAATGGAGCTTTTCCATCTCGACCAGTAACTTTTATTGCATGTAGCTCATAAAAACTTTCTGATTCATCATACTTATATGCTTTAACATGCCACTTAAACATCATATCTCTTGGAAAAACAGTTTTTACCTGTTCCTTATTCAAGTATGCATTCACTTTCGATGTGTCTGAATAATGTGCCATACCAACCACAGAGCCTTCCATAGGTTGACCTGTATTTGAATTAATACTTGGTCTTAACACTGAAAACAGTGGGTATCTTTCGGTAATCTGTGCCTGATTAAGATCCGTTGAATCCTGAGCAATAGAATCAGATTCTAACTGGTCAAGCAAGGCAAGTTCTTCACCTTCCTGCTCCTCAACATTTTCTTGTTCTGAAGCAAGCTCAGTTTGATCTTTTACCTCAATTGATTCTTCTTCTGTTTTTGCCAGTTCTCTTTCGGCTTTCTCTATCTCATAAATTACTTCGTTTGCCTTAAGTAGGTATCCATAAACTTGTGTATTGTTGTATGTTTCCCAAAACTCCAGGTTTGCAGTTCCTTGTAATAAATCACGAACACGTTCCTGATCTTTAACACCAGGTAACTCTACCATAATTCTTCCGGAATTACTTTCTAAACGTTGGATATTTGGCTGAACAACACCAAAACGGTCGATACGACTTCTTAAAATATTAAACGAATTATCAATCGCATCTCTTGATTCTTCACGGATAACTTTTAATACATCCTCGTTGGTTTAATTAAAATCAATTTTATCTTTTAATTCAATGGTATTAAAAATTGCTGCCAATTTAGCATCTGGATCAATTTCGTTGAACGATTCGCCGAATAAATCAACAAATTCTGCTCTACTGTTCGTGCTTTTCTCTCTTGCTAAATGTAACGCCTTCTGGAAAGTACTATCCTTGCTATTATTTGCCATAGCCCTGATAATATCCTCAACAGATATTTCAAGAATAACGTTCATTCCACCCTTAAGGTCCAGACCTAAGTTAATTTCTCTTTCCTGACACTCTCTAAATGTGTATTTTCTAAAACCCAGGTTGTAAACCACCTTACTTGATATTGAATCAAGATATTGATATTCTTTATCAGGATTGCCTTGAGCATATTGCTCAGCATCGTCATAAATTCCATTGGTTACCCAAGTAAATGATAAGTAATAAATACATATCACAGCCAGAGCACTGGCCAAAAATCTAATAGCTCCTTTAATCTGCATTTGTCAAACTATTTTATTGATATTATTAATATATTTTCTTATTAAGCAAATTGTCGTGCAAAGATAAAATTATTTTTTAGAAACACACTTTTTCAGCTAATTAAGATTAAAAGGATTACTTAGAATATAAGGTCTGAACATAATCACCTTCCACAAAAATAATCTGATAAAGCATCTATTTTTAGATTAAGCTCAAAAAAACGAGCACATTGCAGCGTTAATTTTGATCTTACCAAATGGTTTTATTCAATTAGTTCCTCAAATTCTGTATCAAGCGATTGGTCTTTAATAAAATCGTAAAGTGTTATTTTTCGAAGATTGTAGAAATTTGACCAATATTTTCTTAAAGCTGAGATATAATTTATTTTGGCAACATCTTTTTCTGATAAGGATACATTTAAATCTAAAACATCAACTTTACCTATCAAAAAACGCTGCTTGGTCATATCATAACGTTTTTGGGCAATGGTGTCAGTTTTTGCTGCGATCATTAATTGATCATCTTGCAAGTTAAATTGCATGACGTTTAAATATACACTTTGCACAAAATCAGTTTTCGCTTGCTCAACTGTAGTTTTAATAACTTCCTGGCTCGATTGTGCCATTTTATATCTCCCACGCCCCAAACCCCAATCCAAAATTGGAATCTCTAATCCTAATGCTATTCGTTGCTGATCCTGGGGACTGGCATATACATCTGAGAATGCTTCTGATTGCTGTGTATAACCAATACTCGCAAATAAATCTGCCTGTAGACCTTTTTCGGATTTTGCTTTAGCAACATCACGCTCTGCTTCTATCAACTGTCGTTCAAATGCAATAATATCAGGATTGTTTTTTCTTGCGATGGCCAGTGCCTTTTCAACGTCAACTGTTAAAGTTGGAATTTCTTTTGGAATAATCAACTGAAGATTGACTTTTTCATTAAATCCTAAAAAGGATCGCAATTGAAATTTCTTTATTTCCAAATCAACTAGTGCTGAATTTAATCCGGATCCCGCATTCAGAACACTAAGTTCCATCTGCAATAATTCATTTTCCGCAATAGTTCCAATGTTATATCTGCCTGTTGCTATCTGATATAAAGTGTCTGCATTGGAATAATTAATTTGAGCAACCTGCAGGTTTTGTTGAGCAAGAGCTAAATCGAAAAAGTATGCAACTGCTTTTAAGGAAACATCTTCTAATGAAGAAATATATTGTTTCTTGGCTTCTTCGTATTTTAAAGGTTCGATCTTTTTTTGCCATTTATACTCATTGTAAAACAATACTGGTTGTCGATAACCAATGCTCACAGGAGTTGATAAATACGAAGTTGATTCATCATCGCCAAAAACATCTAATCGTGCAAGATTGGATGTAGCAAATAATTGCCCTCCTGTAAATCCCACATTTTGTCTTAGATTTAAATTTGCCGAAGTAGAATTTAAATTATCTTCAACATAAGTATAGGTTCCATCAGGATTTTGATACTTTTTAATAGCCCTGCTAAACTCAGGAAATGTTGTGCCTAAAGTTAAGTTAGGTCTGAAATCAGCCTTAAATGTTCTAAATTCCCAATAATTTGCCCTAAACTGATGTTTGGCCATGATAGCATCAGGAGATTGTTCTCTGTCCAATTGCATCACTTCCTCAAATGTTAGTTCTTCATGAATGTCTTCTTGTCCGAAGCCAGGTGTAAAGCAAATAAGGAAACTTAGTACCAGAAATATTTTATTTGAATTCATTGATTTAAAATTGAGATTATTCATATCTTAACGATTCTATCGGATCTCTTTGTGCAGCTCTTTTTGCAGGAGAAATTCCAAAAATCACTCCAATAACAGCACTTACACCAAAAGCTACAATAATAGATCCGGGAGAGATAATTGTAAGAATACCTGTAAATTTCATAATTAGCTTTGAAAATACAACGCCTAATATTACTCCTATTAATCCACCAGAAACACTTATCAATATTGCTTCTGATAAAAACTGTGCTATGATATCAGCTTTTTTTGCTCCAAGAGCCAAACGAATTCCAATTTCTTTGATTCGTTCCATAACGGTAGCAAACATAATGTTCATAATACATATACCACCAACTATTAATGAGATTCCAGCAATTGCACCTAAAACAAAGTTAAAAATGTCCTTGGTTCTTTGTTGCTGCTTTAATAACAACTCGGGAACTGTTATTTCAACATCTTTCACATTCATATGCCTGCGCATCATCATACGACTTAGAATCTCAGTTGTAGATGTTAATTGCTCTGTTTCCTCAACCTGAACAATAATCTTGTCTAATTGATGATAATTTGAGGTAGTTGTTTCTTGTTTGCCAGAAAATGAAAAAAACCATCCACCAAAAAAGCTACTACCACCACTTAAACTTTTTGAATTAACCAAAGCTCTATTCTGATATCTCATTAACATGGTTTGCACAGGAATAAATACATTATCGTTAACCACATTAACTCCGGCATTATCAGATGCGGAAAGATTTACACTTGTTTTCTCAAGAACGCCTATAACCTTAAGCCAAACATGCCCAAATTTTAAATATTGATTTATTGGATCTACATTACTGAATACTTTGGCGCTAATATTGGCTCCAATAACACAGACCGGAATCCCATTTTCGACCTGATAATCGTTAAAAATTTGCCCTTTTTCTAAATCTACATTATATAATTCGAAGTAATCATTGTCAACGCCAATAACTTTGGCCGCAACTCTTTTCCCATTCTGCACCACAAAAGAATTTGCAACTATTTCCGGAGTTATTTTTTTAACTGAAGGGATAATATCCTTAATGGCATAAACATCTTTCATGGTTAAACCAGGAGAAAACTTTTTCTGGCTTTTACTATTTCCATTCTCTGATGATTCATCGCCATTTTCTCCATCTCCTGTTAAATCTTGTATCGGTGTAATAACAATGTTGTTTACACCTACCATTTTAATTTGATCAAGAATTTCTTGCTGCGCACCATTGCCAATTGCAAGCATGCTAATAACAGCCGCCGTTCCGAAAATAATGCCTAATGCAGTTAATATAGACTTAAGCTTATTCCCAAGTAATGATTCGATTGCGATCTCAATATCATGAAAATATCTACTAAACATATTACAGTTTAATTTGATCCTCCTGGCCTGCGACGCCTGCCATTTGGACTGTTATGTTTTTCCCTGGTTTCTTGTTGTTCTTCTCTTTGCTTTTCCTCTAATTTCTTCTGTGCTTCCCGTTCTCTGATCACAGCAATTAGCTCTTCGCCTGCAAGTTTAAATTTCTCTTCATTTTCTGGAACTGTGAGGTATATTTCTTCTCCTTCCTGAAGCCCTTGTTCTACTATGATATGATTTTCGTTTGTTTCTCCCGGAACTATAATCTGTTTTTTTCCATTTTTTGTATATGCATAACTTAGACTATCTTCATTGTGAACTGCTTCTAAAGGAATATAGACTACATCTTCGTATACATTTGTTATGATTTGATTGCTGGTTGTCATGGCGGGGCGCATAATGCTATCCGACTGATCAACCCGAATTAATACTTCAAATACTTTTGCATCAGTATTTTGTAATTGTTCTCCTATATTTGCAACTTCAATAACTTCACCGGTATACTTCTTTTCTGGAAAAGCATCTATTCCTAAACGCACTTCCTGCCCTGCTTTTACTTTGCTAATATCAATCTCATTTACATAAGTCTTTGAATTCATTACCGATAAATCGGGTAAAGTGGCTACCGCTAAGTCCCAAGGACTAATAGTTGATCCTACCTTTCTTTTTTGTCCGCTCCATTCCTTTTTATATATTACCATACCTCCTTGCGGGGCAAATATTGTAAACTTACTTAATACATTATTTAGTTGTTCGACCTTACGTTTAGCTTGTGACAAATCAATGTTTGCCTCATTCATGCTTGCTTCTGCTTGTTGAACTTTCAAGGAATAATTATAGCTTGCCTGTTCGTAAGCTCTTTGTGATTTCTCTAGATCAATTGTGGCCTGTCGAATTGTTGCAGGTGGTTCAAATTTACTTTGATCCAGAACAATCTGCTTCTCTTCCATTGTAAATTGCAAATTCACTAACTGATCTCTAAGCTCGCGAAGTTGCATGGTAGTATCTAACTGCGTTTTTAAATATTGTGATTCTGAAGTTTCCAATTCATCCTGCAGATCTTTTAAATTAGTACTCAACTCAGTTCTGTCCAAGGTTCCTACATATTCGCCTGAATCAACAACGGTTCCTTCAGCAACCAGATCCTGAATTTTTATTTCCCTAATTCTAAGTTCTCTGCTATTTCTTAATTCAGATGGTCCCATTATGTCAACAGAACTTATAGCCTGAAGCTCTCCGGTAACAGTAACCAATATCTCAAATTCTCCCTTTTCTACCTTAACAGTTAATTCTTTTAAAGCATCTATTTTTCCGGGCCTGAAAATTAAAAATATAATAACAACAACTGCAATAGCTGCAATGATCAGGTAATGGTTTCTCTTCATTTTATAACAATGATTTTATTTGATTTATAACTTTATCAGCTAATTCTTTTGCGCCGTTTAAACTTCGGCTTTCAGCATAAATTCTAACAATCGGTTCTGTATTTGATTTTCTCAAATGCACCCAACCATTTTCAAATTCTATTTTTACACCATCGATATCAATAATTTCTTCATCTTTAAATTTTAGCTTCACTGAATCCAAAATTTTATCGACGTCAGTTTCAGGATTCAACTGCATTTTTTCCTTTGCTATCACATACTCTGGATATCTGGATCGTAAATCGGAACATTTATTTTTAGTTTTTGCCAAATGCGTTAAGAACAATGCTATTCCAACTAAGGCATCTCTTCCATAGTGTAACTCTGGATAAATAACACCTCCATTACCTTCGCCCCCAATTATGGCATTATTTGTTTTCATACTTTCAACTACATTTACCTCTCCAACCGCTGAAGCAAAATATTCGCCACCATAATTGAGCGTAACATCTCGAAGTGCACGCGATGATGATAAATTAGATACCGTATTCCCCTTTTGATTCTGTAGAATATAATCTGCAACAGCTACCAGAGTATATTCCTCACCAAACATAGATCCGTTTTCGTTAATTATTGCAAGTCGATCTACATCAGGATCCACAACCAATCCTACATCTGCTGTAGTCTCCTGAACTAATTTTGATATCTCTGTTAAATGTTCAGCTAAGGGTTCCGGGTTATGAGGAAAAATTCCGTTTGGTTCGCAATATAATTCTACGATATTATCTACGCCCAAAGCTTTTAACAATTTTGGTATGGCAATACCTCCCACTGAATTTACAGCATCAACAACAATTTTAAATTGAGCTGATTTTATCACATCTACATCAACAAGAGATAGATCAAGTATTTGTTTTATATGAATATCTAGATAATCATTTCTTTCTGAAACTTTCCCCAAATCATCAACATCGGCATATTCAAAATTTTCCTTTTCAGCTATATCAAGTATTTTAACTCCATCATCAGATGAAAGGAATTCTCCTTTCTCATTTAATAATTTCAGAGCATTCCACTGTTTAGGATTATGACTAGCGGTTAAAATAATTCCTCCCTGTGCTTGCTCACAAGGCACGGCAATTTCGGTTGTAGGCGTGGTTGCTAAACCAATATTTACCACATCAATACCCATTCCCATTAATGTTCCGACAACTATTTGGCTTACCATTTCACCTGAGATTCTTGCATCCCGACCTACGACAACCTTAACGCTCTTCAAATTTGATCTATCTTTAACCCACTGACCATACGCTGATACAAACTTAACAGTATCTAATGGACTTAAACCTTCGCCAGCTTTACCTCCGATGGTTCCTCTGATTCCTGAAATAGATTTTATTAATGTCATATCACTAAGACTACTTTTATTAATACTAGTTTAAAATTCGAATAAAGATATATAAATCGTAGAAAATGCAACACATTTTAAATGAATTTAACTTTTGCAAATGCAGAAAATACATAGCATTCTGCGAAAAGGACAAATTAATATACTACCTTTGTAGCTTATTCATAATTGAAGTATTACTAAGAGAATCAGCAAAATGGAGAGAGAAAATCGTAGAGAAAAGAAACAACATATTTCTAAAGGAAAACCATCTACTAAAAAAGGAGAACGGGAGAAGGGTGAATTTAAGCCCCACATTGCAAAGTGGAATGAGCCATTAAGATTGAACAAATATATTGCGAATTCTGGAATATGTTCTCGTAGAGAAGCCGATGAGTTGATTAAAGCTGGTGATGTTTCAGTTAATGGAGAAATTATAAGAGAATTAGGGGTAAAAGTATCACCTAAAGATGATATCAGGTATAAAGGCAAAAAAATTGATCGCGAAAGAAAAGTCTATATTTTATTAAATAAACCCAGAGATTTTGTTACTACCGTGAAAGACAAGCATGCTGAAAAAACAGTCATAGATATTGTAAAAGATGCATGTCCATAAAGAGTATATCCCGTTGTTCGACTGGATAAAAATACAACCGGTGTTTTGTTATTAACTAACGATGGAGAGCTCACCAAAGAGCTTACTCATCCAAGCCATAATAAAAAGAAAATTTATCATGTACAACTAGACAAGGATCTTACCAAGGCTGACATGCTTAAGATTGTTGAAGGAATGCAATTGGATGAGGATTATATTGAAGTAGACGCGATAAGTTATGTTGATGAAGAAGACAAAACTCAGGTAGGAATAGAAATTCACTCTGGACAAAACAGAATTGTTCGAAGAATTTTTGAATCCTTGGGATATAAAGTAAAAAAACTAGACCGTGTGTACTTTGCGGGACTCACAAAAAAGAATTTACCACGTGGAAAGTGGCGATTCCTTACTCCTCAAGAAATTTCCATATTAAAAAGAAAATCTTTTAAGTAAAATTTTTAAAAACTTATAATATTTCATAATCTTTATCTACCAATACTAAAACTCTAGTATTTTTTTATTATGTGTAGAAAGTTTGTTGTATTCTTATTTTTTAGTTTTCTAATTTCCTTAAGCCTCATTGGTCAGAATATTACAGGAAAGATTATTGATTCAGCAACGAAACAAGGCTTACCATTTGTTAACATTAAATATGGAAACTCGAACTTGGGAACAACAACAAACATTGATGGAGAGTTCACCATCTCAAGCTCTTACCTTATTGATCAACTTGAAATCAGTTATTTGGGATACTATCCACAAATAATACATTTAAAGAATAATATCCTCAAAAAAGAAATTTTGATCAAGCTTGACCCCAAAACTTATGATTTGGAAGAAGTTGTAATCCTTCCGGGCAAAAATCCTGCTGAACAAATTATAAAAAAAGTAGTTGAAAACAGAGATATAAATAATCCTGAAAAAATGCAGTCCTTTTCTTGTAAAACATACAACAAAATGATTTTTACTATAGGAAGAGATAGTGCGCAAAATGCAGGTGGCGAAGCTTATAAAAAGAATAAACTTGAAAAAAACCTGGAGAGTCATCATTTGTTATTAATAGAAACGGTTAATGAAAAACAATTTATTCAACCCCAAAAATACAACGAAAAGATTATTGCTTCGAAAGTTTCAGGCTTTAACGATCCCATTTTTTCCTTAATAGCCTCGCAGGTTCAAGAGTTTTCCTTTTACAATGAATATTTTGAGCTATTGGATAAATTTTATGTTAATCCAATTAACAAAGGAAGCTTTAAGAGATATTTATTTATACTGGAAGACACAGTGTACAATGAAAAGAATGATACTACTTTTATTATATCATTTCGTCCAAAAAAAGATAAATCGTTTGATGGGTTAAAGGGTTTTTTACATATCAATACAAATAAATATGCTATTCAATCGGTTGTTGCTGAACCATTAGAAGAAGAACAAGGAATGAGGGTTGGTATTCAACAGAATTATGATTTTGTTGAGAATAAACAATGGTTTCCAAAGGAGTTGATTACAAAAATTGTTTTTATTGATGCGATTTCTGCAAAAGAAGGTGATGACTATGATTTGTTTGCCAAAGGTAGAAGTTATGTTTCTGACATATGCCTAAATCCCGAACTAAATAAGAAAGATTTTAATCAGATTGAATTAAAAGTTACAGAAGATGCCAATCAAAAAACGGAAGAATATTGGCAAAATCAAAGAGCCAAAGAGTTATCAGAAGTCGAAAAAGAAACATATAGAATAATAGATAGCATAAGCAAGGCTGAAAAACTAGATAAAAAAATGGCTGGCTTCGAAGCCTTTATGAGCGGCAATATTCCTGTAAAATGTTTTAATCTCCCACTGGAGAAAATATTTGACTACAATAATCATGAAGGCTATAGACTGGGTCTAGGTCTAATGACCAATGATAAAATATCAAGATACTTTTCTGTTGGTGGTTATTTTGGTTATGGTTTTAAAGATAAAGCCTGGAAATATGGAGGCGATCTAATCTTGAATTTGCACAAAGACTCAGAAAGCCAACTTCACTTTTCTTATATGAATGACGTTGTTGAAAAAGCAAGATATCGCTTTCTTGAAAGAGCAGATTTTAGTTCCTCCGAGGTTTACAGAAGATATATGCTCGAAAGAATGGATTTACTTGAAAAGTTTGAAGTATCATTTAGCTTCTTAAGCTTGAAATACCTTAAAACGAAAATATTTTTTCATCAAGCATATATAACCGATACCGACAATTATTTTTATGGACCAACAGCAGTAACTGCAATCAACGAGTTTATATTTAACGAAATCGGAGTTCAGTTAAGGTGCGCATACAATGAAAAGTTTATACAAACTCTAAAATCAAAATATACTCTTGGCACCAATTATCCAATCATATTTGCAAACATAATTAAAGGAACCAACTGGATAGATGGTGAATATGAATACACCAAGTACGAAGCAAAAATTACCAAAACATTTAAAACTAAATACTTGGGAAAAACAAAGTTTGCAGTGGTTGGAGGACTTGCACAAGGAGATGTCCCAATATCAAAATTATATAACGGCCATGGCAGTTACCAGGCATTTAGTTTTGAGGCCGAAAATAGCTTTGGAACCATGCGATTAGGGGAATTCTACTCCGATCGGTTTCTATCCATATTTTTTAAACATGATTTTGGGAACATTCTGCTTAAAACAAATAAATTCAAACCTAAATTTGCTGTTGTGAATAATTTCGGAATTGGTGAATTATCTTCAAATTCATATCACCATTCTACGGAACCAATTCAATCAATTGAAAAGGGTTACTATGAGTGCGGGCTGTTAATTAATAATATCTTAAACCAGTCGTTCTTGGGTTACGGGTTCGGTTTATTCTACCGCTATGGACCATATACCTTTGATAAAACAGCTGATAATTTTTCTTATAAGTTAAGCTTAACTATTGGTCTATAAAGTAAAAAAACCTGCTTTGGAGTTTTTTATTTTGTTTGTGATATCAAATTAATCATCTAACCTTCTTTAATGTTATATAGTTATTGATTAACTGCCTTATTCACAGATTCAAAAAAAGACCTGCGCGAAATTGGATAGCTTTTTAAAAAATAATCCTCTACAAAGAGAAAAACTAAAATTAAAAAGGCTTGTTCTGACGACAACTTATCAATTCCAATAATTCAAGAGATCTGTTAAAACTTATAAAAACCAATTTATTCCAAAAAGTTTTTACTGAATATATAATTAACACCATAACAAAAACATATTGAAGGGTTTTAGCCAAAATTTCTCTTATCTTTGCAAAAAATTTATAATTAAGAAATAATGCCGCATAAATCAGGTTTTGTTAATATTATTGGTAATCCGAATGTAGGGAAATCGACTATCATGAATGCTATGGTAGGAGAAAAGCTGTCTATAATAACATCCAAGTCGCAAACTACTCGCCATAGAATTATGGGAATTGTTAATACAGAAGATTATCAAATAGTTTATTCAGATACACCTGGAATACTGAAGCCTAACTACAAGTTGCAGGAAAAAATGATGGGTTTTGTTGGCACTGCAATGGAAGATGCTGATGTTATGCTATATATTACTGATGTGGTTGAAACGTTGGATAAAAACCAGCACTATATTGATAAGTTAATAAAACTTGATGCTCCAATTCTGTTATTAATCAACAAGATAGATTTAAGCGATCAGGAAAAACTAGAACAACTAGTAGATATTTGGAAAAAAATATTACCTGAGGCTGAAATAATTCCTGTTTCAGCATTAAATAATTTCAATCTTGATCAAGTTTTTATGAGGATCGTTGAGCTTTTACCAGAAGGTCCACCGTATTTTCCTAAAGACTCACTTACAGACAAAACAGAGCGATTCTTTGTTTCTGAGATTATTCGAGAAAAGGTATTGTTAAATTATCAAAAAGAAATTCCTTATTCGGTTGAAATAGAAATCGAAGAATTTAAAGATACTGAGAATCTTTTGCGATTAAGAGCGATCATTCATGTTGTTCGTCCATCGCAAAAAGGTATTATCATAGGACATAAGGGACAGGCCTTGAAAAAAATTGGAACAGAAGCAAGAATAGATATTGAGAGTTTCTTTGGTAAAAAAGTTTTTTTAGAAATATTTGTAAAAGTTAGCAAAGATTGGCGTGATAAAGATCGTTCGTTAAGAAATTTTGGATACAATGCTTAAACAATTATAAGCTATCAAATAACCAAAACCTATTCCAAGGGAAAATGTGGAACAAAAAATGATGATCATAAAATGAATGAATTAGAAGTACAAACATATAATTTTGCTGTTGAAGGAATTGGCTTTGTTAAAAGCCTTGAGAAGGAATTTCCGGAAATGGCTAAACCAGAATTAAAACAAGTTATTGGTGCTGTATCGCTTAAGTGCATAGATGCTTTAGATGCAAAAGAAAATGAAGATTTTGCAAGCAATCTGAGAGATTGTCTCGAGAAATCAAAAAAAGCTTCTGAACTTTTAAGTCATCTTAATGGCCTATCCAATGAAAACCTTTTAACACAGCAAAAAAAATTAATACGTGATTCGAAAATTATTATCGAAAAACTTGAAAGCATTATCAATAAGTTAATTTATTAAAATAAAAATATGATTGTTGCAATAGTAGGAAGACCAAATGTAGGGAAATCAACATTATTTAATCGATTAACAGAATCGAAACAAGCAATTGTTGATGAGACAAGTGGAGTTACACGAGATCGATTATATGGTAAATCGGAGTGGATAGGAAAAGAGTTTTCTGTAATCGACACAGGTGGTTACATTCGTAACTCGGACGATGTTTTTGAAGAAGAGATAAGAAAGCAGGTAGATATTGCAATG
The DNA here is from genome assembly GCA_002869305.1 of Marinilabiliales bacterium. Classification (GTDB taxonomy): domain Bacteria; phylum Bacteroidota; class Bacteroidia; order Bacteroidales; family UBA12077; genus UBA12077. Next base: position 3,523 of record PKTC01000212.1, on the reverse strand, counting down.
GAAGAAGCTGATCTTATTCTTTTTGTTGTTGATGTAGTGAGTGGTATAACTGATCTAGACGAAGCAGTTGCTGAAATACTTCGCAAATCGAAAAAAAATATTTTAGTAGTTGTTAATAAAGTTGACAATAATCAGAGGATATTAGATTCAAATATTTTTTACAAGTTTGGATTGGGAGATCCTATTTGCATTTCATCCATAAATGGCAGTGGAACGGGCGAGTTGCTAGATAAAATTGTTTCGTATATGGATACCCAAAAGATTGAGGAAGAATTAGATATACCAAAATATACTGTAGTTGGTCGTCCAAATGTTGGCAAATCGTCTTTAATTAATGCATTAATAGGTGAAGAACGAAATATAGTAACTCCAATTTCGGGAACTACGCGTGATTCCATTTATACTCGTTACAATAAATTCGATCACGACTTTTATTTGATTGACACAGCTGGTATAAGAAAAAAGGGGAAAGTAACCGAAAATTTAGAATTCTATTCAGTATTACGTTCTATTCGTTCATTAGAACAAGCTGATGTTTGCCTACTCTTGATTGATGCTACACAAGGAATGGAGTCGCAAGATTTAAACATTATAAAAATAAAAAAAAAAAACAAAAAAGGATTAGTTATTCTTGTTAATAAATGGGATTTAATAGAAAAAGAAACAAATACTTCAAAAGACTACACAGCTGCAATTAAGGATAAAATAAAACCTTTTGTTGATGTTCCAATTATTTTCACATCAGTAATTAACAAACAACGCATTCATAAAGTGCTCGAAGAAGCTAAAATTGTTTATGAAAATCGAAAGAAAAAAATCACAACCTCAAAACTAAACGAGGTAATGCTTGAAGCAATTTCAAGCTACGGACCACCATCGATTAAGGGCAAATTTGTTAAAATAAAGTACATAACGCAATTGAATACATTTTATCCATCTTTTGTATTTTTCTGTAACTTACCTCAATATGTAAAAGAGCCATATAAAAGATATTTGGAAAATAAATTGCGAGAGAATTTTGGTTTCACAGGCTCACCAATTCAAATCTATATGCGAAAAAAATAAAGTATGAAAAAACTCGGAGTTTGTATAATAAGTATTCTAGTATTTCTTGGTTGCGAGCAAGCGGAGGATAATTCAGAAATACCTACTATTGAATTCCTAAGTTTCAATGTAATTCCTGGTGACGGTGAGTCAACCATAGCCGAAGGGATTATATCTTTTTCTTTTGTTGATGGTGATGGAAACATTGGTTTTTTAGAAAATACGGATGCTAACAACGATGGTAACGACACAAATAATATGGTTGATTTTGTATATACCGAATATCACAAACAAAACGGAGTATTTGTTGAAAAAAGCGGTGATCCATATTATTTGCCATATTTTGAAAAAGGGATCTACAGAAAAAGTTTAAAAGGCACTATTGATATATACTTGCCAAGAACAATTCTCTCGCCAGATACTGTTTATTACGAATTTTATATTTTAGATAGAGATCTTAATCAAAGTAACATTGAAATAACACCAGAAATAATCTACTCCGAGCTAATAGAACAATTGTAGTTTTTGACTGTTTTCATTACAATAAACCTGACAAACTTTTTTATGATCATTACAAAAAATATTAAAATGGCTGACGTAATTCATTTGAATTACTTTTCACTCGCTGTTTTGAATCGATTTGGAATTAAATTAGGATTTGGCGATAAAACTGTGGATGAAGTCTGCAAACAATATAAGGTTGATGTGGATTTCTTCCTGGAGATTGTAAATACTTTTGTTGACAAAGACTATTTTCCAAAGAAACACCTACAAACTTTTCCAGTAAAGCTAATTACAGATTACTTACAAAAAACCCATAACGATTATCACAATATTAAGGTTCCTGAAATTGAATATCTAATCGAAAAAATGATCGATTCTTGTTTCACTCAAAAGGATAATATTGTTTTGTTGAAAAAGTTCTTTAACGATTACAAACAAGAATTGCAGAATCATACTCGCCGAGAAGAGGAAGTTGTATTCCCCTATACGCTTGCAATAGAAAAAGCCTACAATTCTGACACTATTGATAAATCGGTTATTGAACTCATGGAAACATATTCAATTGAGATTTTCCAAAACGAACACGATAATATTGAAGAAAAATTATTTGACTTGAAAAATATCATCATTAAATATTTACCACAGCCAAAAGATTTAAAATTATGTAATAAACTACTGCACGAGCTTTTTAGCCTGGAGCAAGATCTTAATGATCATGCAAGAATTGAGGAAAAGGTTTTAGTACCAAAGATTCGAGAAATGGAACAAATTATTACTGAACGATTTTCTGGAGAAAAAAAGAATGCCTAAATCAAGTTTCATTATAATTGAAAAATCTTATCTTATCCGAAAAGGTCTCATCTCCCTTATCGATAAAATTCCTAATACTCAAACCATTCAACAAATTGATCAAACGGATGACCTTAAAGCTTTAAAAAAATTTGATGCTGATTTCGTGATTATAAACTCAAATCTAATTCATAAAGAATTAATCAAAACCTTAATGGAGGCATCAGATACTTTTCAACTTATTTTACTTTCAGAAGATAATGATTCCGTACCAGGATTAAGCTGGGTCGAGAAAATTGATTTAAATGAATCTCACAACTCCATTTTAAAAAAGCTAAATAATGCAGTAGGTAATAAAATAAATAGTCAAGCTAAAACTTCTACTCCAGATGAAATAAGTGATCGTGAAGCAGATATTTTAAGAAATATTGCATTGGGATATTCTAACAAAGAAATTGCTGATAAGTTATTTATAAGCACGCATACTGTAGTAACTCACAGGAAAAATATAACCCGGAAACTGGGTATCAAAACAGTTCCGGGCTTAACAATTTATGCTATTTTAAATAAGCTTATTAATATCGATGATCAGAGTAAATTATAATCTCACTCCCATAAAAAGCACATCATCCACTTGTTGTAATTTTCCTCTCCACTCTGTAAATGTTTTTGCAACATATTCCTGCTGAACTTCCATTGGCTTATCACAAACATCGGCAAGCATATTTTTTACTCTATCCAATTTAAATTTCTTACCTCTTGGTCCTCCAAATTGGTCAGGATATCCATCAGAAAACATATAAATGATATCCCCTTTGTGTAACTGGAATCCAACGTTTTCAAATTGTTTTTCTGCTTTAGGATCGCCACCAATCGATGCTTTTGTTCCTTTCACATATTGGAGTTCCTTATCTTTATAAAGAATTAACGGACGCATAGCAGAAGAGAATCTCATATAATGAGTATTTACGTCAATTTCACAAACAATAATATCCATTCCGTCGTGTGCTCGTTCAGCATCAATATTCTGATTTAATGTGCTTTGCAATTCTTTATCTAACTGCTGTAAAACGTGCGAAGGAGAATCAACGTCTTTCCTCCAGCAAATATCCTTGATTAAAGTCGTTCCTATCATAGACATAAATGCACCAGGTACTCCATGACCAGTTGAATCGGCACAAACAAT
>PKTC01000039.1 GCA_002869305.1 Marinilabiliales bacterium | reverse complement strand
CTGTCGCATATGAATGCAAGCTATTTTTAAAATAAAAGTTTAATCCTACAAAGGTCATGATAACAGTAAAAAATGATATAACAGAAGCAATATTGAAAGTCAATAAGGATTTCATTTTAGGAATAAATTTCAGATGCAGAACAAGCCCATATGTAAGGACAATAATCAATGACCAGGTTTCTTTTGGATCCCAACCCCAATACCTACCCCAGGTTTCGTTAGCCCAAACACCTCCTAAAAATGTTCCTATTGCAGTGAAAAACAATCCAATAGTTAAAAATTTCTCATTTATATATGTTAGTTCTTCAAAAATCAGTTCATGGATCTTAGAGTTGTTTTTTTGCAGAACTTTAATTACTAAATTTAGTAATCCCAGTATAAAACTTAGGGCTAAAAAGCCATATCCAATAGTTATAACTGCAACATGGATGATTAACCAATATGATTTTAATACAGGTGTCAAATTAGTCAATTGTGGATCGTAATAACTGAGACCGGCAATCAATAGCAAAACAGAAGATAATATTGCTGTTGATGCTAATGTAATCTTCGATTGATTAAAAACAAAAAGCCCTGCTAATACCGAATTCCAGGAAACAAATATCAGAACTTCATATCCATTGCTCCATGGAGCATGTCCGGAAAGATACCATCTTAAAATCAAGCCCAATGTTTGAAAAAGAAAGCCAGTTATTATGAGTAATGAAAATATTTTAATTGGTAAGTTCAACTTATTATTTGATATGAGTCGAAAATCTTTGAAAAGAGCAAGCATTATTAAAATAGCACCAAACAAACCATATGAATATTTTAAGAGATCAAAAATTCGTAATTTGTTATAAAATACTTCAGTCTTAATTTTTCCTTTAGAAGGAATAATTTCCTCGGGGGCTATTTGTCTTTGAATACTATTGAAATAACGTAGATGTTTATCCGGAGTAGTATAATCTTCAGATTTTCTAGCATATATTGTAGAAATAAGGTAAGAGCGCATTAGATTACTATAAGTAAAATCAGGATGCTGTAAATCCTCATTTAAAAATAGCAATTCACCATGCAAAGGTTTAAAAGCCAGAGAATCAATCCAATTTATCCAATTATTATTTTCTGAATCTTGGACAGGAAATATTTTTAAAAAAGATCCATTTGTAGCCATATAAAAAACTCTGATTCTATCTGTCAGTTTTATTATATCTTTATCAAATTTGGTACGAATAGATTCTTTCTTTTGAAATGCGTTTAGAGCTAATGCTTCTAATTTATACTCACCTGTATTTGTTAAAAAGTCATTAAAAGAGGCATATTTCCCTTTAATACCAATTAAATCTGAAATAGAACTAGAATTAACTTTAATTATTTTTTGATTTTTCCAATAATCAGGATCTACCAAAATATCATGAAATGCCTGCATTGCATCCAATTCACCTTTTTCGTCGCTTATAATCTTATTCTTTCCTGATATTTTATGAATCACATCTTCTGCTAAAGAGTGCACTGGAGAAAACCGACCATCGTAATTCTGAACAATTAGGTATCCAAATTTATCTGCATGTTCTTTACTTATTGGTTTTTGTATACTATTTTGAGAAAAAGCAAATGTGTTAAATCCAATTACAAACAAGAGAGCTATAAACAAGCTTTTTCTTTTATCCCTGGTTTCCTTAATCTTTTTATTAAGTCGGGTAAAATATGTTTTTTTAGAAAATAAAATTAGCAAAGACCCTAGCAATAATAAGAAGTAGGCAAAATATGTAATTCTGGTTCCATAATAATCATAATTTACTGATAATATAGTTCCATTCTCATCATCATCATAAGAAGTCTGAAAAAAACGATAGCCATCATAATCGAGAACTTTATTTTTGGCTATTATATGATTTTCCGTATTGTGATTTCTTTTATCAATCAAAGTAATATGACTCTCAGATGCTGAGGGCAAATTTGTACCAGGATATTTGCTTAATACAAATTTATTGAGCTTTATTTCAAATGGCAATTCCATAGGCTTTGGACCATAGTACAATTCAATTTCGAGGCCATCTAAGTTAAAACTCTTGTATTCCTGACTATATCTCGATTTATCATAGAATAAAGAAACAGTATATGTTTTTGATTGATAAATTAAATCTAAGATGATTTCATCTGTATTGTTATTCTTGGAAACATCATTTAAAATATAATTTTTAAGGGCAATTTTAAGTTCAACGCTTTTTTCGATTTTAAATTCTAATTGAAAAGAATTGTCCTCTATTTGTGAAAAATATATAGGATTTTCACTTGAATGTAATTCATCATTATCTTTTAATTTAAAATTTATATATGGTTCAGAGCTATAAATTGTATTAACAGATTCATTATTTAGTATATGCATATTGGCTTCAAAACCAAAGTAACGTGTTACTCCTGCGCCAATTATCATTGTTATAAACGCCACATGTAAAATAAGTGAAGCAAGTTTTTCTTTACGAAATAATTTAGATCTATTGATATTGCCAATAAAATTAAACGTTAATAATACAAGAAGGGCTTCGAACCATTTAGTGTTGTAGATTAATAATTTTGTAGTAATTGTATCAAAACTATTTTCTATGAATGTTGCTATAGCAATAACAACTACTAGAGTAAATAATAATATTATAGTTGTTGTATTAGAAAACAGCATTGATTT
>PKTC01000037.1 GCA_002869305.1 Marinilabiliales bacterium | reverse complement strand
GTTGATTTTATTGGTAAAAAAGCTAAATTCCCAGTGGGGCCTTTTTATTTAGCAGCACGGTTTGGAGTTGCAATAACCTTTGCTTTTGCCATGAAAGAAGGAAAAACTCACTATCACTTTTTTGCTACAAAGCCAGAATATGTTAAAAGATTCAGAGATCCTGTGGAGCAAGATAAGGAACTTCAGAAATTCGTTAAGAAATATGCGAAGGAGTTTGAAAGAATACTAAAAATGTACCCAATGCAATGGTTCAACTATTATCAATTCTGGGAAAAGGACTAAAATATGAAAGAAAATAAAATACTCTTTATATCGGCAAACAAGCATGTTGTTCCCTACCCTGTTTACCCGATTGGTTTATCATACATTAACACATACTTGAACGAAAACTTACCTCATTATGAGACTAAGATTGTCGATTTAAATTTTGACTCAATAGAAGAACTTAAATTGATTACAAAAGAGTATAATCCTAAATATATTGGTGTTTCATTTAGAAATATTGACGATGTAAATTCTTATAACCGGGAAGAATTTGTTACACATTATAAAAATGTCATTGACAATTTAAGAACTGTTTCTGATGCAAAGATCATTGTTGGAGGTTCCGGGTTTTCAATCTTTCCCGAACTAATGTTTAACAGAATAAATCCCGACTTTGGAGTCTATGTCGAAGGCGAGGAAACGATATTAAAACTTATAGAAAGTCTTGATAAAAATGAAGATTATACAGGTCTTAGCAGGTTGGTTTACAAAAAGAATGGTCAATGCGTATTTAATGCTAAAGAAAGTTTTTTTAGTGATCTAAATCTCGATTTTGATGAAAACCTGATTGATTTTTACTGGGAAAAAAGTGGAATGTTAAATGTTCAAACTAAACGTGGATGCCCTTATAATTGCATATATTGCACATATCCCTTAATTGAAGGAAGTAAAGTTCGCACTTTAAATACGGATAAAATTGTTGAAACGCTAAAAAAGCTATACTATCAAAAAGGGATTGATTATGTTTTCTTTACCGATTCAGTTTTCAATATTAACAATACATACAATTACGAACTTGCAGAAAAAATCATAGCAAGTGGTATAAAAATTCATTGGGGTGGGTATTTTACTTTCAAAAATCTTGATGAAGATCTGCTTAAAATCCTCAAAAAATCTGGCTTACAACATGTTGAGTTTGGCACTGAAGCTATCTCTGAAAAATGCTTAAAAACCTATGGTAAAAATTTCACGGTAAATGATGTATTGGAGAAATCGGCACTATGTAATAAGTTAGATATACCTTTTGCTCATTTTCTTATTACCGGTGGTTATGGCGAAACAGACACTACAGTTGATGAAACATTTGACAACTCAAAACTTATTGACAACTCCGTGTTCTTTACTTTTGTAGGTATGAGAATCTATCCAGGAACTAAACTTCAGGAATATGCTATACAGGAAGGTGTGATTTCTAAAGATGATAGTTTGCTAGAGCCTAAGTATTATCTTTCGAAAGATGTAAATTACGATACCTTAAAACAGAGAGCTCATCAAACAAGAAAACGCTGGGTCTTTCCTGATGAAGATACAACAACAATTACAAATAAATTAAGACAAAGAAATAAAAAAGGACCACTATGGGAATATATGACAATGTAATTGCAACAGGTGACGATATATTACAATTTATTCCTCAAAGACCACCAATGGTTATGGTTGAAAAATTGCACAAGGCAGAAGGTGGTCAAACAATCGGAAGTTTTCAAATAAAAGAAGATAATATTTTTTGTGAAGATGGTTTTTTACAAGAACCCGGTTTAATTGAGAATATTGCACAAACAGCAGCTGTTGGAGTAGGCTTTGAATATAGAAACGAGAATAAAGATGTCCCAACGGGATATATCGGTGCGGTACAGAGACTTACCATTCACAAACTTCCCGAGATTGGAAAGGGTATATTTACTGAAATAAATGTTGAGCATAAAGTTTTTAATACAACATTAATTAATGGTAAGATTACATGCAACAATGAATTAATTGCAGATTGTACAATGAAAATATTTCTTGACGAAAAATAACTTAGATTTGTTGACCTAAATTTATCATCATGGAAAAAGATAAGGTACCACAAGACGAAGGAATAACAAAAGGAATAACTCGTGAAGTTCAATATGCTGTTGATAAAGATGGCAAATATGTAAAAACCTTTAGCAAAGGTTGGGAGCCTAAAAACATTGTAAATGAATTAGCCTGGGAAGATATTCAGGAAATGGTTGATATTGCGGATGAAAAGATTAAAGCTGGAAAAGCAAGTCCAATTATGCATTTTATGGCCAAAAATCAAATGAATGTTACCTTACTAGCTGATTATGTTGAGCTTTCTAAATGGAAAGTGAAAAGACACTTAAAGCCTAAAGGTTTTAAGAAGTTAAAACAAGAACAATTAGATATCTATGCAAAAGTTTTTAACATAAGTGTAGATGAATTAATACATTTCAAACCAGAATAATTGAGATATCAATTATATTAATTTATAGAATAGATGAAACTTGATTTCGAACATATACCAGCTGGACACTGCGAAAATGGTGTAATTTCCAGTTTACTTAAATATCATGGATTAAACTTAAGTGAAGCCATGATTTTTGGTATAGGAAGTGGTTACTTTTTTGCATATATGCCG
>PKTC01000358.1 GCA_002869305.1 Marinilabiliales bacterium | reverse complement strand
CTGGTGATTTTGGGTCTGAAATAACAAATGTAGGAGCACCATTAACCGTGTTCTTATTCAATTGGATTTCAGACGATCAGGAAATTTGTATGAATACGGCTCCAAATTTAATTTCAGGAACCAACCCTCGTGGTGGTTATGGAAACTTTCAAATTCAATGGAAAGAAAGTCCGGATGGTAGTCTGTGGAGTAATATAATTGGCGCTACTTCTAAAGATTATCAACCACCGACTTTAAACGATACTATTTTTTATCAACGGATTGTGGTTTCAAAATTAGATTCAAGCGATAGTATTGTTGATAAGGGAAATATTGTTCGAATAACTGTATTAGATTCCATAAAAGTTAATGAGATTTCCGGGTTTGACCTGGTAAAATGTATTGGTAACGAAGCCGATAGTATTGTTGGAACAACAGTTACATTCGGTGGTTTATCAGCTCCTTATACCTATATATGGGAAACATCAACGGATTTAAATAATTGGAATACACTAACTCCAAAAAACGATACAGTTTGTTATCCTGGAACAATAACTGACACAACCTATGTTCGCAGAATTATTGAGTCTGGAGCTTGCCTCGATACTACCTCAAATATTACCATTATTGGATTACCTGAAATTGCGAATAATACCATTGCCGATCAGGAGATTTGCTTTAGTGATATTCCTTTGGAACTTTCAAGCGGAACCTTAACTGGGGGATTAGGAGCAGGCACTTATAGTTATAAGTGGATTCAAAGTGATGACGGAATTAGTTGGACAGATACACTTGTTGGAGAGACCAATAGTACATATCAACCTCCCGCATTAACTGATACGATATACTATAAGAGAGTAGTTAGTTCGGATGACTGTGTAGATGAAAGTAGCTTAATTACAATTGATGTATTATCATTAATAGGAAACAATAGCATTGATATTGAAGGTGGTTTACCATACACCTGTTTTAATACAGAGCCAAAAACTTTCATAGGTACCAACCCAAGTGGTGGAAATGGAGTTTATACCTATCAATGGTTAGACAGTATATCTGGAGGTGGCTTAAACACTATAACCGACTCTATTAACAGCAACTATAATTCATTGGCATTAACCGACACGACCTATTTTAGAAGGGTAGTTAACTCCAGTGCTTGTACTGATACTTCTGAATTCTTGAAAATAGGTATTTGGGATTTACCATTAGGATGGATAAATAACTTTACAGATACTGTTTGCAGTGAGGTTTTTATTGATCTGGATTTTACCATTGACTCAATCGATACTAATAATTATTCCATATATTTCTCTAATATTTTAGGAGAAGCGTATGATACGATTCTTACTAACTACGGTAATTTTACGAAACAAGTTCAACCAGTAACACCGAATCAAAAAGAAACAATTATTTATACCATCGATTCAATTGTTAATAGCAATGGCTGTTATGCAGTTGCGATGGAAGGTGCAGATACGGCAGTTGTGTATGGTTTGCCTCTAGCCGTTGCGGGACTGACGGATACTGTTCAGGTATGCGATTTATCATATCAATTGTCATCTGTTTATACTACATCATTTGGGGAGGGTGTCTGGTATGATGCTTTAGATCAGTTACGAGGTCTTGATCCTGTGCAGGTTTCTGAAGAAATAGATAGTGTATATAAATACAAGTTGCATAGAACAAATGAAGATAGGTGTTTGCAAAAAGATTCAATTTACCTGTGGATGTATGAAGATTTGCAAAATGTAACGATTTTGAGACCTGATGATTCAATTGCAAGTGATTTAGTAGATACCATTTTATTTAATGCCGGAAATATTAATCAATTGTATGTAAAAGGTATATATGATTCAACCTCTTTCCCTGCGCAAGTGGTAAAGGTGTGGAAATCTAATGTTATTTGGAATATAGAAGATATAAATGATTTTAATGCAACCTACAATTGGAATACCGACACTGTGCCCGAAAGCTTTAATGTAATATGGGAAGTTCAAAAAGGAGTTTGTGATGCTATAACTGTTTCACGGAGAGTGAAACTGGATGATAAAGTTTTTGTTTCAAGCGGTTTTTCACCCAACGGAGATGGTACTAATGATAAACTGTTGATTTATGGTTTCAATGAGAACATTAAAAATGTGCTAATCATATATAATCGATGGGGAACAGAAGTAAATAGATTGGAACATGAACCTTCGCAATCTGATTCTCCCCTTTTAAATGGTTGGGATGGAACAAATGATGATGGAAAAGAATTACCTGAAGATACGTATTATTATGTGCTTTATAAGCACAAAAGTAATGGCAAAGAGGTAGATAGAGGTTATATTGTGCTTAAACGAGATTAATGAAAAAAATTAAATACATATTACTTCTTATTTTATTTCCACTTGCAAGTTTTACGCAGGAAGATCTTAAAATAGGCCAACCTTACGAGCCTGTTTACAGTCAGTACTGGGTAAACGGATTGGCAATTAACCCTGCTTATGCCGGAAGTCGGGAGTGTTTTAGTAATATCATATTATATCGTAACCAATGGATGGGTTTTGAAGGCGCGCCAATTACACAAACACTAAGTAGTCATTTACCTTTAAAAGATGAAAAAAATGCTGTTGGCTTGTTCCTATTTCACGAGGAAATTGGTGTTTCTAACTATTACGACATATATGGAAACTATGCTTTTCGTTTTCAGTTAGG
>PKTC01000183.1 GCA_002869305.1 Marinilabiliales bacterium | reverse complement strand
CCCATTTTAATTTAGTCAATAATTCTTCCCTATTATCATCCTTACCTCTTGATCTTAGTGTATTAACCTCATCCTGATAATATTTGTATCCAATTGTGGTATACATATTTTCATTTTTTGCACCTTTCTCTAACTGTGGCACATACATTGACCATTTTAGATCAAGTACAGTAATATTGTTTGCAAGAATCTCATTAAATCCAACGAAATTAATATCAAAATCGACCAGGTAATCATTCTTGCTTAAGGTATAGACATATACTAAATATCTATTTTCCCCACTATACAGCCTCATCTTTACAGAGTTAGAGCTCTTTTCACTAGGAATAAAATATAGATTGTTTGTCTCGATACCTCTTAAATCTGCAGTATTAAACTGCAAACCAAAAACGGTAGAATCTCCATCGAATAACAATAGTGGTTTTTGAGAATATGTTTTATAGTCTTTAAGTTCGACTGAATATATCTTACCCCCTTTGTTACTTATTTTTATTCTTAAATGTTCATTTTCCAGGGTTGTAAACTCTTGTTTCCCCGAAGCTGCTTCGGCAAATCCTCCATACTGACTTTGATATTGGCTTAAATCTTTTGTTTCTTCAATAGCGACTTCATCTTGATCTTTCTGCACAACATCCGTTTGAGATTTTTCTTGTTGAATCATCTGCTGCTGTTGGACTAATTCCAATGAATCCCTTTTGTATTTTGCAGCTTCAATTTCCTCTTTAGATGGCTTGTTTAATGTGGTCCAGAGTATTAATAACCCTGCTATTACAACAATCCCTATAATCGAATTCCTATCCATTTTAAATATTTCTTTTATAATCCTTTTAAAAAAATAAGGCAAGTATAACTTGCCTGCAATATTAGTATATTTTTATTATTAATCCTTACAAATTTCTTTTACAAAGTTCACAAATAGCGGATGTGGATTAACAACAGTACTTTTATATTCTGGATGAAACTGAACACCTATAAACCATCTGTGTTCCGGTATTTCCATAATTTCAACCAATCCGGTATCCGGATTATGTCCTACTGGTTTCATCCCAGCCTTTTCAAATTTACTATAATAGTCATTATTAAATTCATAACGATGTCGATGTCTTTCCTGAATATGCTCTTGATTATAAATTTCATACACTTTACTATTTTTATCAAGATCACATGGATACGCACCCAAACGCATGGTTCCACCTTTCTCGGTTACACCTTTTTGCTCTTCCATTAAATCAATAACCGGATTAGTTGTTGTTCTACTCATTTCTGATGAGTCAGCATCCTTTAATCCTAAAACATTACGAGCAAACTCAATAACCGCGCATTGCATACCAAGACATATACCCAGAAATGGAATATTATTCTCACGTACGTAATTTACCGCTGTTATTTTACCCTCAATTCCTCTTTGTCCAAATCCAGGAGCAACAATAACTCCCTGAATATCTTTCAATACCTCCTCGACATTATTTTTGTCAATCTTTTCCGAATGGATACATTGTATGTTTACCTTGCATTGATTTACGGAACCGGCATGAATAATAGATTCCATAATCGATTTGTAAGAATCTGGTAACTCAACATACTTTCCAATAAGTCCTATGTTAATTTCTTTCTTAGGATTCTTAAGTTTATCAATAAATTGTTTCCATTTTTCCAGTTTAGGTTCTTCATTTTCAGCTAAACCAAGTTTCTTAAGAACTGTGATATCTAATTTTTCCTCTTTCATTAAAAGAGGAACTTCATATATAGTTGAAACATCAATTGATTGAATTACAGATTCTATATTTACGTTGCAAAACAGAGCAACTTTTTTCCTAATATCCATATTCAAAGAATGCTCTGTTCTAAGAACTAACACATCTGGTTGGATACCATTTTCCAACATTACTTTTACTGAATGTTGTGTAGGTTTCGTTTTTAACTCTCCCGATGCAGATAGATAAGGTACCAATGTTAAGTGCACGAACAAGCTGTTTTGTGGACCTAATTCCCATTTCAGCTGACGCACAGCTTCAATATATGGTAAAGATTCAATATCTCCAACTGTTCCACCAATTTCAGTAATTACTACATCATAATTAAACTTTTTTCCTAAAAGTTTAATGTTTCTTTTAATTTCATCTGTAATATGAGGTATTACCTGCACTGTTTTACCTAAATAATCACCTCTACGTTCTTTATTGATTACTGTTTGATATATTCTTCCGGTAGTAACATTATTTGCCTGCGTAGTTGGCAGATTTATAAATCTCTCATAATGTCCTAAATCTAAGTCGGTTTCTGCGCCATCTTCTGTTACGTAACATTCACCATGTTCGTATGGGTTTAACGTTCCCGGATCTACATTAATATATGGATCCAGCTTTTGAATGGTTACAGAATACCCTCTTGCTTGCAGAAGTTTTGCTAATGAGGCCGAAATAATTCCTTTTCCTAGGGATGAAGTAACTCCACCTGTGACAAATATGTATTTTGTTGTTGACAATTTATTATAGTTTATTCGATTATTTTTAGCATTTATTCTGAATCCGAACGATCAATCATTCTTATTTTTTCTTCGAGTAATGTTATTTCTTTTCTCGCACTTTCTATTTTCTCTTGGTAATCATTAAGCATTTCTTGAGCTTCCTTAGAATCAGCTGAGAAGAATCCAATATTATTTTCCAACAGCGAAATATTACTT
>PKTC01000420.1 GCA_002869305.1 Marinilabiliales bacterium | reverse complement strand
CACAAATACCCTATTACCATTTCCTGGCTCCAAGGTGAGATGATATAATCCCGACTCTGTTGGATTGATTTCAATCTTCTGTTCATCAATATACTGTCGAAGAATTACTTTTTCGTAATCTCCAAAATCTTCTATCCAATGCAAGAATGCTTCTTTTTCCTTTAAATATTCTTCTTCAGTTAAAATATCCACAACATCTATTTCCACTATCATAGGGTCCTCATTGTGAATAAAAGCAGGCAGAGTTGTTTCGAGTGTTTTGGTGAAGAAATCATTTGCTGAAATAATAAATGAAGCCATTTCACCTTCCGATAACATCAGGAAACACTCATCGATTGCACCTAAAAATGAAGGTTCTGTGATTTGCAATCTTCTTCGTCCTTCAAAAAATACCGAATCCTCTATTGTTTTATAAATAATATCTGCCGTTATATAATCTCCAGGTTTAGCTTTTTCAGAACTTTCGCCAAACTTTAGCAAGTTGTAATAAATGCCTGATTTTGTTTTTGAGTATCCCGGATATTTTGAAAAATAGTCGCAAGCAGGGACTACAAAAACTATTATAATTAAAAAAAATACGAATCTCTTAATCATTGGTTTGTTTTATTATTGATTGATTGTTAAAATTTCTATATCATAAATTATTATTGCCCTTGCAGGTATCTTATTTTCGTCGCCAATTAAACCATGTGCCAAATGGGGTGGTAAGATGAATCTAGCTTTTGACCCTGATTTAAGCAACAAAACACCTTCTTCTAAACCTGACTCAACTCCTCCTTTACCTACAACTATGCTTTTTGGCCCTTGTTCTTCTGATGAGTAACAAAATGTTCCATCCAACAAGTTCACTCTATAATTAAAACTGATAAAATCTCCTCTTTTAATATGTTCTCCTTCTCCATCTTCATATATCATATACCACAAACCGGAATTACTTTCTTCCATCTTCCAGCCTCGCCTGTTAACGTAACTTTTAATGAGTTCCGCATCTTTTTCGATCAGTAACTTATTAACTTCTTCAAGCGATTGCTTTGGAATTTGTTTCCGTCTTTGATTCTCACCTTCTTTTTCTCTATTACAAGAAAAGAAAATTACCATAAAGATCAAAATAAAAGTATTCACAATGAATTGTTTATAACGAATCATTAAGCAAGCTTTTATAGTTAGGTAAAAGTTTTCTGAAATTATCTAAAGTATCTTCTAATGAACTATATGAGTAACCCCCTGAAGCATTTTTATGTCCCCCACCATTAAAGTGTTCCTCAGCAAATTTGTTTGTAGGAAACTCCCCTTTTGACCTAAAAGAAATCTTTACATTTTTGTCATTTTCAATAAAAATTGCTGTAAATCTTATGCCCTTTATAGATAATGGATAGTTAACAAAACCTTCAGAATCACCAGGTGCAAAATTAAAATCTTTTAATTCTTTTTTACTAATTGAAATAAGAGCCGTGTGATATTCCGGGAAAATCTCCATCTTCTTGAATAAACAATATCCTAACAGGCGCATTCTATCTTCTGAGTAATTATCGTAAATATTCCAATAAATTTTATCCTTGTTTATTCCTAACTCAATTAACTTTGAAACAACATAATATGTATACGGGTTTGATGAATTGTAATTAAAAGAACCTGTGTCAGTCATTATTCCTGTATACAAACATTCACCTATTACTGAATCAATTAATTCTGTATCCTTTAAACTTTCAATGATATGATATACTAGCTCTGCTGTTGAACTATAGTTTGTATAAGAAAACATTAAGTCGGCAAAATTACTCGGATCGGGATGATGATCAATTAATACTTTTATACCTGATGCCTCTTTAAGATATTTTTCTAAACCATTCGTTCTGTCTGGGTCATTAAAATCGAGCGCAAATATAACGTCAGCGTCTTTTAATGCATTCAGAACTGTCCCATTGTTACGTTTATAAACTACAACTTTATCATTTCCCGGCATCCAGTGTAAAAACTCAGGATAATCATTGGGTGTGACCACCATCGGTTCCTTCCCTTTTTTTATTAAGTAGTGATAGAAAGCCAAAGCTGATCCAATAGCATCACCGTCGGGATTATAATGTGTAAGAATTAAAGGCTTTTTGGCTTGAACAATTAACTCTTTTAACTTGTTGATATCTTTTTCTGGTATGGCTATCACTTTATTTGTCTTATTTTTTATGTAAATACCAAAGATAAAATAATCCGATCAGAATTTAAGTTAATAGCAAAAATTTTATAACTTAGTTTAATTAATAAAACCTTGAATTATGCCTTTAGGATATACATTTGCAATGATTAAGCCTTCGGCTTGCAGAAAAAACCATGTTGGACCCATTTTAGCTATGATCAATCAGGCAGGATTCAGAATTTCTGCGATACGTTCAACAAAATTAACCAAAGAGGAAGCTGAAACATTTTATGCAATGCATAGAGGTAAAGAATTTTTTGATAGTTTATGTACCTTTATGAGTTCAGGCCCAATCATAGCTCTATTGCTGGAAAAGGAAAATGCGATTGATGATTTTAGGAAATTAATTGGCAATACAAATCCTGAAATGGCCGAAGAAGGAACCATTAGAAAAATGTTTGCTGAATCTTTACAAAAAAATGCCATTCACGGATCAGACTCTGTGGAAAATATGAAAATAGAATCGGATTTCTTTTTCAACCAGAGAGAAAGATAT
>PKTC01000431.1 GCA_002869305.1 Marinilabiliales bacterium | reverse complement strand
TTAAAACTATATGGTGCATAAAAAGTTCAACCTGTATCAGGAGATTCTCCATTCATAAATTGTGAGGACAATGCAATAACAGCACCAATAATATATAACCACCAAGATAGCAGATTTAACCTGGGATAAAACACATCCTTGGCACCAATTAAAATGGGCAAAAAGAAATTACCTAATATTGCAGGAATTCCCGGAACAACTACAAGGAAAATCATGGTTATTCCGTGCAAAGTAAATACAGCATTATAAGATTTTGCTTCCATTATGGTTTTACCAGGAGCAATCAATTCAAATTTCATTAATAAACCCAGTACTGCGGCAACAACAAAAAACGCCATAATAGAATACATATATAATAAGCCTATTCTTTTATGGTCAGTTGAGAATATCCACGCAAAGATACCCTTGTATTTACCTTTGTATTCTAGGTAGCTTGGAAGGTTTGAATTATCCATTGTTATATAATTATTATAATTATTACCCGATTCTTGGTTTTAAAAACCGTGTCAAATTACATAAAAATACAAATTATTCAAAGAAAAGCACCATTGTACATAACATAATTAAGCAATTACACTGC
The DNA here is from genome assembly GCA_002869305.1 of Marinilabiliales bacterium. Classification (GTDB taxonomy): domain Bacteria; phylum Bacteroidota; class Bacteroidia; order Bacteroidales; family UBA12077; genus UBA12077. The sequence continues at coordinate 2,133 of PKTC01000431.1, read as the reverse complement.
AAATTCCACTCTTTATTTAATTAGTATTCAATTATAAACAAATTAAACAATTCAGTATCTTAATACCTATTTAAGACTTAATCTAAATAAAATTAGAGTATTAATTATAAAAAAATTGGGGAAATAGATTTTTTATTGCGAAATTGATGCAAATTTTGCAATCTATTCTAACATGAAAAGGGATATACTCAAGTTTTTAAAAACAGCCACTGTTTTTACAATAATATTTACGTGCTCATTTTACATTTCAGCTAATAATGGCGATGAAGACAAAGAGCACCATACACAAGGTAAAATTAGCCCGGATGACCTAAAAGTTGGTGAGCGACTATTTCACGGCTTAATAATTACTGGAGATAACACCAGTAATTGTGCTTCGTGCCATAACACAGCGGTTATTGATACGTTTAATTGGAATCCTTCTGCTTTGGATTTAGCTTTGTCTACAGAAAATATGGACAGTGCAAGCTTTGCCAATACCTTATTAAATCCCGTTACCAAAAGAATATCCGAAGTTCATGAAAATGTAAAGTTAGATGCACAACAAATCGTTCAAATAAGATACTACCTTGATACAATAAAAACTTCTGGACTTAAGGAACATAAAAGACTGGTAAGTCGATTGGCGTTTTTTATTATATTGATAATTATATTGCTTGCTGCAGTCACGGATCTGGCTTTTACTAAAAAAATTAAGTTCAAACCTTTACATGGCACGATAATACTTTTAGCATTGGTTTTCATTTTTAAGATTATTTATGAAGACGCTGTTGCATTAGGAAGGTCGCAAGATTATGCCCCACTTCAACCTATTAAATTTTCTCATAAAGTACATGCTACAGATAACAAAATAGACTGTATATATTGTCACCATACTGTTGAAACTGCAAAATCAGCAGGGATTCCATCAACAAATGTCTGTATGAACTGTCATGAGTTAGTTCGAGAAGGGACTTATTCTGGCAGGTTCGAAATACAGAAGATTTTAACTCATATGGAAAAGGAAGAAGCTGTGCGATGGATTCGAATTCATAAACTGCCCGATCATGTATTCTTTAGTCATGCTCAGCACGCAGGTGTTGGGAAACTAGATTGTTCTGAATGTCATGGTAAAGTGGAAGATATGCACTTACTAAAGCAAGTAGAAGATTTATCCATGGGTTGGTGCTTAGATTGCCATAGAAGCAAAAAGGTTAATTTTATTGGCAATGAATATTATGAAAAAACTTTTGAGGATTTTCATGAGAAAATTAAAAATAACGAGATAGATTCACTTACAGTTGCTGAATTAGGTGGTGAAAACTGTATGAAATGTCATTATTAATAAGAAAGAAATAAGATTTACATATGACTAAATATTGGAAAAGCTTAGATGGTAATTCCATCAAAAATAAGGAAGAAAAGGATAAACCTAAATCACCAACAAACCGACGTGATTTTTTAAAAACTTTCGGTTTTGGGTTAGCATCCACTTTTGTGCTTACACGTTGCGAAAATGCAGCTCATAAGGCCATTCCTTTCTTAATAAAACCAGAAGAGGTTACTCCAAGTATGGCCAATTATTACGCATCTTCTTTTTTTGATGGTGATAAATTTAATAGTATTCTGGTAAAAGTACTAGATGGCAGACCGATCAAGATTGAAGGTAACGATTTATCAAGCATCTCACGGGGAGCTACCAATAGCATTACACAAGCTTCTATATTAAGCCTTTACGATGATACCCGATATAGAAAACCAAAGATCAATAGTAAAGATTCTGATTGGGGAACTGTTGACCATGAAATAATTAACCATCTGAAAAAGATTAAGGCTGATAAAGGAAAAATAGCCATAGTATCGAATAGTATTATTAGCCCTTCAACGAAAAACGTAATCGCCGATTTTATAAAGGAATACCCAACTGCTGAGCATATTACCTATGATTCAATTTAACTTGCAGCCTTATTAGATGCGAATAAAGAATCATTTGGCAGAATAGTTATTCCTGATTATAAATTCGACGAAGCTCAAGTAATCATTGGTATTAATGCTGATTTCCTCGGCACATGGTTATCTCCTGTTGAATATACAAAACAGTATGTACAGAACCGTAAGGTGAACGAAGAAAACAGAAAAATGTCACGGCATATT
>PKTC01000363.1 GCA_002869305.1 Marinilabiliales bacterium | reverse complement strand
AATTAATAAAAAAAATATTTAAACAAAGTTTTCTGGTTATTACAGATTCTATTGTTTCGTTAGTGCTTTACCTATACTGTTTCTGGGGAATTATTATATAGCATTTTATCAAAACGGTACCTCATGTTACTCCGAATGCCTAGAAAAGATACCTTCAGTTTAAACGCTTATATATTCAGTAATGTCTTTTAATACAATAATTCCGATCATCTGGTCATCGGATTTTCCTGTGGGTGTTATAATCAAGGCATCGTAGTACCAATTTACAGGAGTTTTCTTAAATGAGCTTTTATATATTTCCGCTGCATCAAATATTGACATATCAACCGAAATAATTTCAAAGTTTCCATTACGTTCTGCATTGTCAAGCACTTCACTTATTTTAACTTCTGATGGTGAGACTATTTCTTTGGCAGTTAACCAATCTGTAATATGACTTGCATTTAAAACATCTTTAATAATTCCTTTTTCAAGAATCGGAATTTGAGATATTTTATGCTCTCTCATAAAATTTAATGCCTTGTTGAGATGATCATCGGAAAAGCAATAGTAAACCTTCTTTTTAAATTTAGTTACTTTCTCCGGATGCTCAATCTGATGCAATATATTTTCAATGTTTGCAATTACATCATCAAGCGGATCAGCAATCATTCTTCCATTTATTCTTGCATTATGAACCAATACGTTTCTTAAATCAGAATAAACAAATAATTCTTCTCTAAATCTTTTAATTACACCCTCTTTCGCAGATGCTTTTCTTATTAACTCGCCAAAAGGTATATAATATCCATTATTAAACTTTGATTTCAAATGCTGTTCAATCTTATTAAAAATATCGAGAAATTTTTCGGCATTTTTTGACATAATCTATAACTTAAACTATCTTATAAAATACATTTTCATTAATCCTTTGCCTTTTACTTCAAGGGGTTCCTGTTCTTCGAATTTGTATTTATCTTTAATCAGCTTATATGTTCTCTCTGAAAGATGAATTCGCATTGTTTCCGAATTAGATTCTAATCGTGATGCTGTATTAACGGGATCTCCAAAAATATCGAACACGTACTTTTTCGTTCCAATGATTCCTCCCATTACATCTCCGGTATCTATACCTATTCTCACTTCCCACTTATGCAAATAGTTTTTGTTTCGTTGCTCTAAAAATTCTATGATATCATTGGCCGCATTTATTATATTCTCTGCATGATTTGCATAAGGATCAGGAAGTACGCAAACCGCAACATAAGACTCTCCTACAGTTTTAATCTTTTCACAATGGTTGTTTCCCATAATTTCATCAAAACCTTTGGTTAAATCGTTCAGCTCATTTAACAATACAGAAGGGGGCATTTCCAGTGTTTTTTTTGTAAAATCCACAATATCACTATACAATACCGTTATGTTTTTATATAACTCAGGTTTGGTCTCACCATATGCTTTTAGTTCATCAGCTATTTTCTGAGGTAGAATATTTAATAACAAAGTATCCGATTTTTGTTTTTCTATTTCTAGTTCTTCTTTCTGTTTTTTAATTGTTTTATACGATTCTGATAACTTACGCATTGAGTTGACACGAGCCGTTAATTCCATCTTGTCAATAGGTTTACGAACAAAATCAACAACTCCAGATTCAAAGGCAGTTTTTAAATTTTCTGATGATGTGTTAATTCCCGTGCACATAATTACAGGGATATCAGTATAATTCTTGGTAGATGAGATTTGTTTACAAAACTCTATCCCGCTCATATGAGGCATATCCCAATCGGTAATTATTAAATCTGGAGTTTCCTTCTTCAGGAATTCTAGGGCATCTATTCCGTTATTGGTTTGCAGTACGTGGATATTCTTATCGATATCATTGAGAATTTGACTTAATATCTTTACATAAATAGGATCATCTTCTACCACTAATATCTTATATTTTTCATAGTAACCCTTGATTATTAAACGGCTTTTAACAATTTAATGTATTTTCAAAATAAAAACAAGATAAATAAAAATTAGCGACTTTCATCTCTCTGTTTTCGTTTCTTTTTTTTGCGTTGGAAAATTCTTTTTATAAAATCTCCAATGTCTTCATCTTCTTTTATAAACAGTTCCTCAATTCTAGTTTCGACTTCCTCTTCAAAATCATTACAATCCATGATCAATAGTGCTGAATCCGAAAAATTGAATTTTTGATTTTCTAAATAAGAATATGTGTTATCGGCATATAGTTTTTGAAAAAAGTTTGCGAAAACTGGCAAAGCTGAGTAAGCTCCCTGTCCGTAAGTCGTTGTTTTAAAACGAACCACAGGGTTATCTCCTCCGACCCAAACGCCAGCAACAATTTTTGGGTTCATTCCAATAAACCATGCATCTGTATTGTTTTGGGTAGTGCCGGTTTTACCAACTAAATCTCCCTGAAAACCCCAAATAGATCTTAGACCATTTGCTGTTCCCCGATCTACCACTCCTTTCATCATGGCTAAAACTGTTTGCGCAATTTCCTCATTAAGAACAGAATCACCAGGTTCATGCATCGGATCAGAATAAAGTATATTTCCACGTGCATCTTCGATCCTTCGAATTACGCGCGGCTCTATTTTCCTACCATTGTTCAGAAACACGGCATATGATCTAATCATCTCGAATAATGAAACTTCTCCAGTACCTAAAGCCATTGAAGGCACAGGAGGCAAGTATGAAGTAATGCCAAAATCCTTCGCCAATTGAATTGTTGAATCAATACCTGCCTGCATTAATAACTTTACGCTTACAGTATTAATCGAATTTGCCAAAGCACCTTTTACAGAATAAAATCCTCCATATTCACCATCCGAATTTTGTGGTGTCCAGTCATCATAATCTTCATAAACTATACTATCATTCTCAAAAAAATCACATGGCTTTACTCCACTTCTCAATGCCGATGCATAAATTATAGGTTTTATCGTAGAGCCGGTTTGCCTTTTAGATGTAACATGATCATATTTAAAATATTTGTAATTTATGCCACCTACCCATGCCAATACATCGCCATTGTTCCCATTCATTACCAATGAGCCTATTTGTAATAACTGAAAATGATGCAATAGAGAATCTAATGATGAAATGGTGGTATCCTTTATTCCCTCCCAAGTAAATACCTCTGTCTTATGAGGAACTTTCATCGCCTCAATAGCCTCTTTTTGCGAAAAGCCATTTTTAATTAATGATTTATATATATTGCTTTGTTCAATTTGTAATGTGGCCAAACCTGGGTTTTTAATCCAGGGTTCATCTTCCTTCCAGTGTGCATTAAAAATTACCTGTAACCTGGCCATATGTTCAGAAACAGCATCTTCCAGATATTCTTGCATGGTCCCGTTCAAAGTAGTATAAATCTTTAATCCATCGGTATCTATATTATATTTTGTGCCATCTTGCCTTGTTACATTTTCCAATATTTTAAGGCTTTCTTTTTTCACATACGCTCTAAAATATGGTGCGGGGCCTTCTGATTGTGTGAGCTTTCGGTATTTAATTGAAATTGGAATCTCCTTTAAAGAATCTAAATCGGCTTTTTTTAGGTATCCATATTTATACATTTGACCCAAAACTATATTTCTTCTTTTTAACGAAGCATTCCTATTCATTCGTGGGTTATAACTCGTATTAGCCTTTAGCAAACCAACCAAAATAGCAGATTCTTCAATTTTCAAATCGGAAGGCTGTTTCCCGAAGAAAATAATAGAGGCCGTTTCAATACCGTAAGTGTTTTCACCAAAAGAGACTGTATTCAAGTACAAGGTGAGTATTTCTTCTTTTGTGTAAAGTTTCTCAATCCGTCGAGCAAGAATGATCTCACGTATTTTTGCAACAGGTATTGTTAAAATACCATGATCTGATCTTCCATAGAGATTCTTTGCCAATTGCTGACTTATGGTACTTCCTCCACCCGCACTTCTATCAAAAAGGAGAATTGTCTTTATCAAAACTCTTGCCGTACTTCGTAAATCAACACCTTTGTGCTTAAAAAACCTTACGTCTTCTGTTGCAACCAAAGCTTTAATCAAATGTTCAGGAATATCTTCAAATCGGGCATTAGTTCGGTTTTGATAATAGTATCTACCCAGCAATTTGTTGTCAACAGAATATATATTTGTCGCAGTATTGTTTTTTATTTTTCTAAGATCAGCGTATGTTGGCAGTTCTCCAAAAGCACCTACCCTTATGAGAACCACCAGTATAAAAAAAAGCATTCCAATAACCAGGACTCCCGATATAAAGATTTTGAATACTGTACTTTTCCAATTGGATTTCTTACTTTTCTTTTTCGTCAAATTCATTTTTAAAATTTATTCACTAATAACTATTACATTCTTGCCTTTATTGTGTCCATGCTGAGCATATTCATGAGCCTGTTTAATTTGATCCATTTGGAATATTGTATCAATGCTAACTTTTAATTTATTTTCATTAATCCAATTAGTAATGAGCTCCATGTCAGATTGATCATGTTTCATTAATAAACTTTTCGCTTTTTTTCTATTAGAAAAAAACTGATGAAAAACATTGACAGGAATTTTAGTAAGCGAATGAAGATAATTTAAATTTAAATAGATCCCTCCCGACTTTAATAAGTGTTTTACTTTTGGAAAAGATAAGGTGCCTATTACATCGAAAAAAACGTCCACTTTTTTATTTTGCTTTGTTATATCAATATTGTTGTAATTTAAAAATTCATCCGGTTTAAATTGCATTACAAATTCCCAACTTCTTTCACTAGCAATGGCAATAACTTTTGCTCCCATTAATTTTGAAATTTGCACTGCAATATGCCCGACTCCTCCTGATGCTCCATTGATTATGATTGAATCTCCAGGTTTTAAATTTGCCTTATCGCGCAGAGCTTGTAAGGCTGTTAATGAAACCATCGGAAAAGCAGCAGCCTCGTTAATTGAAATACCGACTGGTTTTAAAGAAAAGCAGTTCTCATGCCCTACAGCAAATTCTGCCATTGCACCACCATATTTATTATCCAAAGCTCCAAAAACCATATCTCCATTCTTAAATCTTTTAATTTCATCACCAACCTGAACCACTTCACCACACAAATCATATCCCAACACAATCGGAAAAGGGGATCCTAAAATCAATTTATGGTTACCTTTTCTTTGTTTCCAATCTATAGGGTTAATACCAACCGAATTAACTTTAATTAAAAGCTGATCATTGTTAATTTTAGGAATATCAATTTCTCCAATCTGAAATACATCTGGATTCCCAAACTGATTTATTATTACTGCTTTCATTTTTATACATTTGAATGCTTTAAATATAACCAAAATATTTAATGTTGATTCAATAGTATTATTTCCTTAAATTGCTAATATTATAATTGAATTTTAGACAAAAAATTAGCTGATTAATTTTTTTTCACTTATTTTAGTACTTAATTGGCTTACCAACCTTTGCTGTTTATGAACATCAACTCAACATTTTGGTTTTTCGACCGCATAAAGGAAGATAATTTATGTTTGCTCTATAATGGCGACTTTAGCGACGATATTACCAATAAATTAATTGAGCTAAGTGAGTATAACATTAATAATATTGACTCACTTCATAAAATGAAAAAGAAGGCTTCATTCTTAATGGCTGAATGTTTTCAAAATATTGTCCGTCATGGAGAATCGCTTGATGGCAAAGTTCATGCTTCAGCAAATGAAGGTTTTTTCCTTACTAAAAATTGGCAAGATACTTATTACATCACTTCCGGTAATTTAATCGAAAACAAAAAAATTGAAAACCTTGAACGTCAACTTGAGAAAGTAAATAGTTTGGACAAGGATGAGTTAAAATTATTATACAGAGAAGTTCTTGAGAATGAGGAAATATCGGATAAAGGCGGTGCAGGTTTAGGACTCATAGAAATGGCAAGAAAGTCGGGACAAAAACTTGATTATGTTTTTACTGACTTTGACGAAAATTTTGCTCTTTTTTATAATCAAATTGTTTTAAAATCAAACATTGAGAATGTTGAATCTGTTAGCGATTCTGAGTTTAAAATAGACGAAGCCATTAATTATCATCAACGAATGGTTTCCGAGGAAATTTTAGTAATTCATAAAGGAGATTTCTCTCAGGATGCCATCTTCCCGGTTTTAAGAATTATTGAAGATAATCTTCAAAAAGAAAATAAAGATGCCGTTTCTAAAAAGAAAATCTTTCATATTCTGGTTGAATTACTCCAAAACATTAGCAGACACTGTCTTAAAGAGGGAGATAAGAAGGAAGGTATTTTTTTAATTGGCAAATCAGACGATTGTTTTGTGGTTAATACAGGAAACCTTATTGACAATAATGTTGTCGACAAATTAAAAGAAAACATTGATTTTATCAACAGCCACAATGGGAAAGAATTAAAAGATCTTTATTTAAGCAAATTAAGGGAGCGCAATCTGCCTAATAATGGAGGTGCAGGGATAGGACTCATTGATATTGCTCGCAGGTTAATTTCGCCAATTAATTATTCAATCAAGAAATTAGATGATAAAAAATCATTTCTTTCAATTAACGTAATAGCATAAATTATATTTAATGTTAACAAAACTTGACCTAAAAGGTACTCGAGATACACCTGAGATAGTTTTTGATCCTGAAAACAATCGTTTCGAAATTTCAGGCAGCTCATTACCTGAAGACTCAAATAAATTTTATGACCAAATTTTTGATTGGATAGAAGTTTATCTGAAAGCTCCAAACAAAAACACCCATCTAATTTGTAAGTTGGAATATTTTAATTCTTCTTCGGCTAAGATGCTGTATCAGTTATTTATTGAGCTCGAAAAAATTAAAGATCTCGGCAAAGAAATAGTTGTAAGCTGGCACTTCGAATCAGGAGATAAGTTAATCGAAGAAAAAGGATTGGAATATCAATCAATACTTGACATACCATTCGAAATGATTGAATCAAACTAATTTATTTGTAGGAAACAAAAAATCGTTTCCGAATAAAACAAACCATTCCTGTAAAAATTGCGCATACAAAAGTGCTTAATGGAGCAAAAGAACATTGTGCTTTATAACCCAGCATGCTTTCCTTGCTAGCAGTCTCAGAAGGTAAAATAGTCCATAATGTTAACAATGCCATAATCACTGTTAATGCGAAAAGTATCCAATATCCTTTTTTTCTTAGTTTCATAATTTTAATAATTCTTGTTTTCGATGGGAAGATAAATAAATATTTTGAAGGTTTAAAAACAATAATAGAATTCAGTGTTTATTTTCTTATCAGAAACGATTCCTTTTTCCATCCCATTTAGAAGTCTTAAACAAGCTTTTTTTAAATCCTCATAAAAATCTTCTGCAACAAGAATCAGTTTATCATCCTGTTTTTGTAAATGCTTTTTCCCAAATTCATGGTTGGTTCTTGAGCTTAATATTATCTGACGACTTGTGGTAAAAGTATGAGCCAAACTTGCCCTTAATTGATCATATAACAAGTGATTGTCATTAAGTCGAGCATATTTTATTGGCATCAGTTTATTCATAGCATGCGAAAAACGAAGTTTTGATTGATCGCGTGCTTTTAATGGTTTCGAATCTAAAAAGCTTCCTAATGTTTCTAAAGCTTGCGACATAATTACAAAAGCAAAATGATAAAAACCTTGACGAACTAAGTTTTCGGTTTCTTCGATAAAAACTTTTTGGATAAATTCTTTTGATGACAGCTCCATCTATTCCTTTAGATTGTATTTTTTAGTTAATTTCTTTAACTCTTCCCACAAGTCCTGATTCTAAACGTACCTTTATTCCATGGGGATGATTCTGAGAACTTGTTAATATATCCTGCACGATACCTTCGGTTAATTTTCCCGTCCTTTGATCCTGCTTAAGAACTATAAACACTTTCAATCCCTTTTTAATATTCGATCTTTTTGTTCCGTCCATTATTTCTCCTCATTAAAAAATACCTGGTAGTATTGCATACCTGTTTTTTGGTCGTACCCTTTTACAATATACTCTCTATTCCCATGTACATAAATGTGAAAATTTTTATCTAATTTAATAACACTTTTAAACACTCTAAATTGTTTTTTTGCAGCGCTTTGCGATATTTCAAATTCTTCTGATATCTGAACCTCGTTCTCAGTTTCGTAAACTTTCTTATACGTATTAAAACTATCAATTACCTCTTTATCTTCAATTACCTGCTCCGAAAAATCTTCTAACTGAAAGTTATCAGTTTCTTTAAAAAACTTTTTCGATTTATTGATCATATCTACCTGGTCGGCTTTGCTAATTTCAAAGTGTTCTGGCAATTCTTTAACCACAAAATCTTTATACATTTTCATCACGTTTTCGGTGTGATAATACTCATCTTCACGCTGCTTAATTTTTAAAAAATCATCGATCCAATAACGAGCATCTTCGCTCTTATTGGTTTTATCTACTGTTGCAACAACAAACCCATTTTCTTTTTCCAAGTTTAAAATCAAACAACCCTTATCCAGTTTTTTGATATCAATTCCTTGTTCACTTTCTATGGTATAGTTACCGTTCGTTGGGAAAACCTTCAAAAAAGTTTCTCTCGTTTCGGATTTGAAAAGGCCTATAGCATCAACTACCTCGGTGTTAAACTCTACATCTTGAAAATAAACGGTATAAAATTCTCCTCCATTAATATTAGGGTGTGTGGAATTTTCATATAAATGTTTTGCAAGATTCACAGATTGATCAAAAAGACATTCTGGATCTTCAAAAATTTTAGTCGCGTAATGAAAAACCTCATTCAAATTTAAATCTGATTCGTGATAAAAGTTAAAATATTCATTTGATTTAAAAGGGGTAAGAAAATATTTTGACAATAGCTCTTTGATATCGTAATCAGGTTTAAAGTTGCTTTTTGAGAATCGAACATTTTCTTCGTTATACTTACTACCAACTTTATGCACCGCCAATTGATCTATAACTGTTTCTGAAAATAAAAACATAAGATAAAATAATTATTAAATAGGTGTAAAGATAGCCTATAAAAAACAAATATCCCCAGGCAACCACACCCGAGGATATTCTAAACTAAATTTCGGAAATCGAAAAATAATCTGATGCAAAGGTAATGAATAAAAATCCAATCGAAGCATCACTCAGATTAATTATTAAATTAAAGTAGATCAATGATCAGTTTCTAATTATAATCTTCTATAACAATAGTTTTTATTCCATCCAGATATGGGGTTGGTTTAAAATTGAATCGTTTTTCGAATTTGCTGCTGTCAAAAACATAATCACGATCGTATTGATAAATCATTTCAACCATTTCATTCATTATAGGAACAAATAAACCTATTAATCGAACCATAAATTTTGATGCGACTTGATATTTTGGCTTTACTCCAAGCACCCTGGCAATGTTTTCAACCCACTCCTTTCCGGTGAAAGGATCTGAAGCTGTTGGTAAATGCCAAATCTGCCCATAAGCATCTGGAGTATTGCCTAAAATAGCCACTGCTTTTCCAGCATCCGGAGTATAAGTAAAAGAATGTTTGTAATTAATTGAGCCAAGCCAGTTTGCTTTTTTACCCTTATTAAGATTATTAAAAACTGTTTCTGTTAATACGCTATTGCCTTTTATACCAGGGCCATAAAAATCTGCTGCCCTGGCAATTAAAACTTCAAGTTCCCCATTCCCTGCATCCAAAACCATTTGAGCAATATTTGCCCTTATCACACCTTTCCTACTAGGTGGATTAATTGGAGTATTTTCGTCCATTGCTCTTAAATATTCTTTATCGTACATGTATATATTATCGAAAAATACCAGTTTAGATTTATATTTTTTGCAAGCTTCAAGAACGTTGTTTACAATAGCCGGCCATGTTTTTTGCCAAACTTTTAAGTTATAGTTTAATCCAACAGTTAGGTACACTACATCTGAACCTTCAACTGCTTTAAAAACCTCATCAGCAATTGTTAAATCAGCACAAAAAGTTTCATCATTTTGATTTATTTTTTGAGGATTTCGACTTACTAATCGAATATTTTTTGTGTATTTAGTTAGTTCTTTTGCTAATTCAATACCAATTATTCCCCCAGATCCTAATATAGTTTGCATAAGGTATTAATTTAAAGTGAATGTTTCTTTTAATCGAACTCCTTTATCAGTTTTCTGCACTCGTGCACATTCGTTGAAAATATCGTGCTGAAAAAATAAGATATAATTATTCTCTGCTGCTTCATTCAGAAAATCTTCCTTTTCTTGTAACATCTCCATTGGGCTAACATCATAAGCCATATTCCAAACCAAGGGAATATGTGCCGTTGAAGGGATTAAATCTGCCATGAAAACAACTGTTTTATCGCCGGTATTAATAAAAGGAATCATTTGTCCAAAAGTATGTCCGTTATAAAGTCTAATATTTATTCCTGGGTATAACTCTGTATCTTTTTCAATAAACTTCAAATGACCGCTGTGTAACATTGGCATTAAATTTTCTTCTAAAAATGCTGCCCCTTCCTGTTTATTTGGGTTCATAGCCCACTTCCAATGCGGTTTACTAACCCAGTAAATTGCATTCTTAAACGTTAACTCAAATCCGGTTTTATCTTTGTTGTATTTTACACCACCCCCACAATGGTCCGCATGCAAGTGCGTTAACACCATATCGGTAATGTCATCCGGAGAATATCCATATTTTTGTAGTGCTCCCTCCAATCCTTCACCACCATTTAAATGAACATGGCTAAAAAATTTCTCGCTTTGCTTATCACCATAACCATTATCGATTAAAATGACCCGCTCTCCAGTATCAATTAATAACGATCGTAAAGCCCAATTACAGAGGTTATTTTCATCTGCAGGATATTTACTGCTCCACAGAACTTTCGGCACAACACCAAACATGGCTCCGCCATCAATTTTAAAATTACTTGTGTGTATAGGGAATAGTTTCATAAATCGAGTTTTATAATTTCTAAATCTGTATTATCTTCACAATTAAATACAAATATAGAAAATGAAAGTTCATTTTATCGCAATAGGTGGAAGTGCAATGCACAATTTGGCCATAAGTCTTTGTAAAAAAGGATATATCGTAACAGGCTCAGATGATGAGATTTTTGAACCATCTAAATCGAGATTAGCTAAATACGGAATATTGCCAGATTATATTGGTTGGAATACAGACATAATAAATTCAGATATAGATGCTATTATATTAGGAATGCATGCGCGAACTGATAATCCGGAACTAATAAAAGCGCGTGAATTAAATTTAAAGATTTATTCTTATCCAGAATATTTATATGAACAAACAAAAAACAAAACGCGTGTAGTTATTGGGGGTAGTCACGGTAAAACAACAATCACTTCAATGATTATGCACGTTTTAAAATTTCATAATAAAAGCTTTGATTATATGGTAGGGGCTCAAATCGAAGGATTTGAAACTATGGTAAGTTTGTCCGAAGATGCTAAGGTGTCAGTTTTCGAAGGCGACGAATATCTTTCATCTCCACTAGATCCTCGTCCGAAATTTCACTTATATAAACCTCACATTGCCCTGCTAAGTGGTATTGCATGGGACCATATTAATGTATTTCCAACTTTCGAGAATTATAAGGAACAATTCAGCATCTTTATTGACAAAATTGAAAAAAATGGTTGTTTATTTTATTATAAGAACGATGAAGTTTTAAAAGAAGTTATTAAAAATTCAAATAATTCAATTCAAAGAACCGGTTACGTAACTCATTCATATACCAAACGAAACAATAATACGTATTTAATTGACTTAGATAAGGAAATTCCTTTGCAAATATTTGGAGAACATAACTTGCAAAATATAAGTGGCGCTAAATTGGTTTGTAATGAACTTGGAATTAGTGATGATGAATTTTATAATGCCATAGCAGAATTTAAAGGAGCAGCTAAAAGATTGGAGATACTTAGCAAAAATGAAAATTCTATTATTTTCAGAGATTTTGCACATTCTCCATCTAAATTAAAAGCAACCGTGCATGCAGTAAGCGAACAATTCATAGACAGAAAACTAATCGCTGTAATGGAACTTCATACATTTAGCAGTCTTAACATCGATTTTTTAAATGAATACCAAGGAACTATGGATGCTGCTGATACAGCAATTGTTTATTTTAATCCTGAAGTTATAAAACACAAACGAATGAAGCCCATTTCACCAAAACAAGTGAAGCTCGCTTTCAATAATCCCAAGATTACTGTGCTGACCAAACAAGAACAACTGGTTGATTATCTCATAAAAATAAATCTCAAAAATAAAAACCTATTACTTATGAGCAGTGGAAACTTTTCTGGTCTAGACTTAAACCTTTTCGCTGAAGGATTAATAAATACTAATCAGTAAGCAATAATCTCAATTTTTTATTCTGCCTGATTTTTTGTATCTTTGTAAATCAATTAGTTACAATCAGAAAACATATCAATTAGCATAAAAACGTTACGTTTTTATGATCTTTTTATTTCTGTTATTTTCTTAATATTAATCTAAAAAAATAATTTTATTATGCTCAAAATCAGGGAGATATATAAACTCGAAGATTTTAAACCAGAATTAACAAAAGAAGAATTTATTGACTTTTTATACGCACATCTTGATCAATTTGGGGATCCTAAAGATCAAATTGAATTATCGATAGATTACGCGTTTTCAACCGTTGAAGGAAAGGGAGGATTTCTTTTAGCAGCTTATTACGACAACAAACTAGTTGGAGGTTTAGTAATGAATAAAACCGGAATGAGCGGTTATATTCCCGATAATATATTAGTTTACGTTGCAGTAGATGCAAGTGTAAGAGGAAAAGGAATCGGTGCTCAGATAATCGAGAAATCGTTTGAATTAGCTGAAGGGGATATCAAATTACATGTGGAATATGACAATCCTGCAAAACGATTATACGAACGACTTGGAATGACAAGCAAGTACGCAGAAATGCGATTAAAAAAATAAGAGCTCAATATAATGTATGGCTGTATTTTATAAATATGTGTTTGCAATTTATAAGATCAGCCTTTTACTTTTACAAAAAATGCCATGGCCGAATTAGTAGTAAAAACAGATCATATAATTAAAAACGTAGAAAAACTTGATGCTTACCTTAAAAAACACGATATACAGTGGAGCTTAGTTAGCAAAGTATTATCAGGTGATCTTAGCTTTTTAAAAAAAATATTGCGTGAAGATATCATTGAACGATTGCACTCCATAGGAGATAGTAGATTGTCAAGCTTAAAAACAATTAAAAAACTAAATCCCGAATTAGTAACTATTTATATAAAACCACCTGCACAAGGATTGGTTAAAAGCATTGTACAATATGCTGATATCTCTGTTAATACTTCATATCGGACAATTGAAGCTTTAAGTGTTGAAGCTGTGAAACAAAAAAAGATTCATAAAATTATCATCTTTATTGAGCTCGGGGAATTACGTGAAGGTGTTGTGAGAGAAAATATTGTTGAGTTTTATAAAAAAGTGTTTGAATTACCCAATATTGAAATTGTAGGTATTGGATCAAACCTGGGGTGTATGTATGGCATAGAACCTACCTATGATAAATTGCTCCAGTTAGGTCTGTTTAAACAATTATTGGAGCAAATGTTTGATAAGAAGATTCCCTTAATTTCAGGTGGAAGTTCGATAACACTTCCTTTGATAAGTAAAAAACTTGTTCCTAAAGCAATTAATCACTTCCGAATTGGTGAGTCCGCGTTTTTTGGAACAAGTCCATTGGATAACAAGAAATTCCAAAGGTTATCTACTGATACATTTCGTTTTAATGCAAATGTGATTGAATTGGAGGAAAAAAGTAATGTTCCTGATGGAATTATATCTGACGCCAGCATTGGACATACATCGGATACTGACTCTGATCAACCAGCATTTAAGACCTATCGAGCAATTCTGGATTTCGGAATTCTAGATGTTGATGTTGACAATATTACAGCCATTGACGAAAACGTAAAATTCATTGGTACCACTTCAGATATGACTGTGTATGATATAGGAAGAAATATCAATAAGCAACTGAAGCAAAAATACATGGTTGGTAAAAAAATTATCTTTAAACCAAATTACATGGCAACTGCACGTTTAATGAATTCAAAATTTATTGACCTAAAAATTGAATAATATGAAAAAAAGTACTTTATTCGCATGTCGAATTTGGTACATTTTTTTAAAAGAACCTTAATTTAAATTCTGATTGATCAGTTTTATAGGGATTTTGATAGTTTTTTAGAAAAAGATTGAAAATTTTAAAAAAAATATTTGCAAGAATAAAAAAATCATTTACTTTTGCACCACCAAGTTTCAGACTTGAATCATGGTCCGTTCGTCTAGGGGTTAGGACGCCAGGTTTTCATCCTGGTAACAGGGGTTCGATTCCCCTACGGACTACAAAATTATTTTAATAAGTTAACGGAGAAATTATGGCAAACCATAAGTCAGCAGAGAAAAGGGCAAGACAAGGTGAAAAGTTAAGACTTCACAACAAGTATTTTGCAAGAACAGCACGTAATATGATCAAGAAATTGCGTGAAACAACTGATAAAAAAGAAGCTTCAGAAATGTTGCCTAAAGTTAACGCAATACTTGATAAATTAGCTAAGAAAAACATTATTCATAAGAATAAAGCAGCTAACTTAAAATCTAGCTTAACTTTACATGTAAACAAGTTATAAAGAACCTTATATACAAATAAAAGCCTTTCTTCCATTGAAGAAAGGCTTTTTTGTTTTAGTACTTTTTATACCTTTATGATCAAATAAAAAAGATATGATTAAACGAATAAGCGTTTTTTGTGCTTCTAGCCATAAAGTGGATCAAAAGTATTTCGAGGTTGCCGAACGACTAGCCAAAGTTCTTGCTTTAAATAATATTACTACCATTTATGGTGGTGGAGCTGTTGGGTTGATGGGAAGACTTGCTGATACCGTAATGTCTGAAAAAGGAGAAGTAATAGGAATTATTCCACAATTTATGATGGATGTTGAATGGGGGCATGAAAATATCTCTCAACTAATACAGGTCGCAGATATGCACGAACGAAAAAAGAAACTTGTCGAAAATATAGATGCCATTGTAATTCTCCCTGGAGGTTCAGGAACACTAGAAGAAACTATGGAGGTTATTACTTTAAAACGATTAGGTAAATTTACTAAACCTATCATTTTTATAAACACTGATGGTTTCTATGATAATTTATTTAAATTATTTGATAAAATGATTGATGAACGTTTTATGCGAAAAGAACATCGAAAAATGTGGACTTCAATTGATCAACCCGAAGAATTAATTGATGCAATAAAAGAATCTCCTATTTGGGACGAAAATGCAATCAATATAGCTGCAGTATAAAAGAAATCCGTTTAACTGAAAATCAGTTAAACGGATTCTTACTAAATATTATATTGCTTAAAATCTTCTTCCAATAAATACAATATCGTCAATCTGATCATGATTTTTCATCCAGTCCAAAATAAATCTTTCTAATTCTTCACCTTGTTCTTTCATGGGCATTTCTTGGATTGAGAGAAGCAGATCTTTCATATTTTTCTTTCTAAACTTTCTTCCATCCTCTCCTCCAAACTGATCAGCATATCCATCCGAGAAGATATAGAATGAGTCTCCTTTTTCAACTTTAATTTCGTGATTTGTAAACTTTTTATTGTCATGAATAGTTGTCATTCCAATTGGGAAACGATCAGCCTTTATTTCTTCTAATTCTCCATTTCTAATCATAATTAGTGGATTATATCCGCCTGCAAATTCCAATATGTCTGTGTCTTTGTTATAACAAATTAAGGCTAAATCCATACCATCATTAACTACCTGTTCTCCTTTAACATTCTTTTGATGTAGAGCTTTAACAATTTCCAGATCGAGCTGATCTAAAATCTTAGCCGGCTCATGGATTCCATATTCTCGAACAATTTTGGTTAACATACTATGACCTAAGATTGATAAGAATGCACCAGGAACACCATGACCTGTGCAATCAACAGCGGCAATCATTTCCTTTTCTCCAATGTGCTCTAACCAATAAAAATCTCCACTTACAATATCTTTTGGTCTGAAAAACACAAAAGTGTTATCGAATGGTATTTCAGGAGGCAATACTGCCGTTTGTATTCGTTTAGCATATCTGATACTATCGGTAATATGCTTGTTCTTCTTTTCTAATTCAACACTTTTCTGTACAACTTCAGCTGTTCTTTCTTCTACTTTTTCTTCAAGTATTTTCTTCTCTTTTACCAAAGCCCTCTCTCGAACTTTTATGTATGAAATGATTCCTAAAATACCAGCAATTACAACTGAGAGAATAAACCACCAAGTTTTATAAAAAGGTGGATATATTGTGAAACTATAAGTTATTGGTTCCGTATTCCATATTCCGTCGCTATTTCTTGCTTTTACTTTAAAAGTATATTTTTCGGGAGCCAAAGAAGGATAAGACGCAACAGTTTGCTCTGTTACAGGTCTCCAATCTCTATCTGCCGGTTCTAACATAATTTGGTAAAGTACAGCATCAGGATTATTTAAACAGATACTTTTATATTCAAAATTTAAATCATTTTCTAAATAATTCAACTTCTGATTTGGAATCATCTCTCTATTTTTTCTGTTCACTTGAAGGCTTGCTATAAAAGTCAATGGCTCGTTAACTTTTTCTTCATCTAATTTTGGTTGATACTTGGTAACACCTTTAACTGTGCCGAACCACAGATTGCCTTGGGCATCTTTATATGTAGCATTTTGCTTTGCTTCTATACCTGTAAAACCACTCTTTTCAGTATAAATGTGAATATTACCGTATTGATCAATTTTATTTAACCCTCTGCTGGTTCCAATAAATATATTATTTTTATCATCCACATTGATTTGTGAAACCATATTTGAAAGCAAGCCATCTTTTTCGGTAATCGTTTTTTGAACTACTGTATCTTTTAATATATATAATCCCTTAGAAAGGGTTCCTACCAAAATATTACCTTCATTGTCCTCGGCAATAGTCTTGGCCGTTACTAAACCATTCAAATTTACCTTCTCAATTTTGAAATTTT
>PKTC01000378.1 GCA_002869305.1 Marinilabiliales bacterium | reverse complement strand
CTCATGATGCAATTGTTGAATCACATGGTGCCCTTAAACAGTTAGCTATGAGCTTAATGAAAATTGGAAATGATATAAGATTATTGGGATCGGGACCAAGAAGTGGATTAGGAGAACTGATCTTACCAACAAATGAGCCCGGATCATCCATTATGCCTGGAAAAGTGAATCCAACGCAGGTTGAAGCATTAACAATGGTTTGTGCGCAAGTTATGGGTAATGATGTAACCATAAACATAGCTGGCTCAAGTGGGCATTTGGAACTAAATGTCTTTAAGCCGGTAATGATTCATAATTTTTTAGAATCTGCAAAATTAATAGCAGATGCAGTAATTTCTTTTACGAATAATTGTGTTATTGGCATTGAATCGAACGAATTGTTTATAAACAAGCATCTTGAAAATTCTTTGATGTTGGTTACGGCCTTAAACCCTCATATAGGTTATGAAAAAGCTGCCGAAATTGCCAAGAAAGCATATGCTGAAAATAAGTCTCTTAAAAAAGCAGCAATCGAAACTGGATATGTAACGGAACAGGAATTCGATCTATGGGTTGATCCCAAAAAAATGACTTGAAATCAGGCAGAAATAAAGATTTGATAAACCTCTTTTTTATTTTAAGTTTTATTCTGAATTCGTAAGTTTGCTGCTTTCAAAATAATAATTCATGAATTCTACAATAAGAAATGTTGGTATACTGGCACATGTAGATGCCGGTAAAACTACTATAACAGAGAATTTTATATACTTAAGTGGTTACTCCAAGAATTTAGGAAGTGTTGATGATGGAACCACTCAAACAGATTTTTTGGATGTTGAAAGAGAAAGAGGAATATCGGTTCGTTCTTCTAATATATCATTTAACTGGAAAGAGATTAAAATTAATTTGATTGATACTCCTGGACACGTTGATTTTTCTTCAGATGTAGAACGAATTCTGCGGGTTCTTGACTGCGAGGTTTTGGTTATTTCTGCCGTTGAAGGAATTCAGGCACACACAGAAACTTTGTGGAACTCATTGCAAAATTTAAATATTCCAACCATTCTATTTATTAATAAAATTGACAGGGCAGGAGCTGATGTTGAATTAGTTGCAAATGAGATAAAAAAAGAACTCACGGGTAAGTTGGCTATTCTTCAAGAAGTTGTGCACGAAGGATCAAACGAAGCAAATATTAAAAATGTGTGGACCGAGCAGAATCAAAAGGAAAGCATAATTGAAGCCATCGCAAATAGCAGCGAATCAATTCTTGAAAAATATCTTGAAGAAAATACATTTTCGTTTTCTGAGCTAGATGAAGCGTTGATTGAGGCAGTTCATACATGCCAGTTATTTCCTGTTCTAATAGGGTCGGCTAAAAACTCTATTGGCGTTGAGAAATTGTTAGATTCGATAGTTCATTATTTACCAGGACCTAAATCAGAATTGAAGAAGCCATTTTCAGCTTTGGTTTATAGCATTACTCACGATAAAACCATGGGTAAAATTGCCAATGTAAAAGTTTATCAAGGAGTTATAAAAAACCGTGAAACAATTAATAATGCAAGTCAGAATGCTGAGCAGAAGGTAACACAAGTAAGAAAATTGATTGCTAACAAATTTGAAGATATTGGTATTGTAGAAGCGGGAGATATAGCGGGTATTTGTGGTTTACAAAATGCAAAAGTTGGAGATGTTCTGGGAGATTTTTCAGATTTGTTACCTAAGGATGTTAGCTTACGAACTCCTCTGCTAACAGTACAGGTAAAAGCAGAACTTGAAAAAGACTATCCTGCATTGGCGGAAGCTTTGCAAGTACTATCATTCGAAGATCCTACATTAGATTTCGAATGGTTACGTGATGAAAAGGAATTACATGTAAAAATTATGGGGTGGATTCAGATTGAGGTTTTGGAAAAGATGATTGAAAACCGATTTGGTATAAAGTCCAAATTCGATTCTCCAACTGTTATTTACAAAGAAACTCCAAGTAAAAAAGGGGAGGGATTTGTTCGGTACTGGATGCCGAAGCCATGCTGGGCAATAATGAAATTTTTAATTGAACCAGGCGAGAGAGGTAGTGGAGTTGTTTATAAATCAAAAATTAGTGTTGATAATGTACATCAGAAATATCAGAACGAGGTTGAAAGAACTATTCCAAATGCATTAAAACAAGGAATAAAAGGATGGGAAGTAACGGATATAAAAATTTCATTAATCGAAGGTGAGGATCATCAGGTGCATTCAAATCCGGGAGACTTTATTGTAGCAACTCCTATGGGAATTATGGATGGATTGGTAAATACTGGAACAACTTTATTAGAGCCACTCATATCTTTTAAAATATCCGCAACCGAAGATTTACTGGGAGCAATAACCAGCGATATAACCCAAATGCGAGGAAGCTTTGATAGTCCTGAGATGGCAAACAGGAAATTCGTTTTGACAGGAGTTTTACCTGTTGCAACATCATTGGATTTTCCGGTTCGATTGAGCTCCCGATCTTGAGGAAAAGCCAAGATTTCCACTAAATTTTTTGGTTACCAGGAGTGTGCCGATGAGTTAGGCCAAACCAGAGAATACAAAGGGATTAGTCCTCTTGATACTTCGAAGTGGATTTTAAAAGCACGCAAAGCTCTGCAATAAAAAAGTCCACTGATTAATCAGTGGACTTTTGAAAAGTCTCAATTTATTTTACAATTATTCTACCCTGTTTTCGAGTATTATCTGAAAGTAGAATTTCGATAATATATATCCCGG
>PKTC01000023.1 GCA_002869305.1 Marinilabiliales bacterium | reverse complement strand
TTGACAAAGCAATTGCTAAATTAAAATCAGAAAGAAAATATGATGAGGTTATTTATACTTCTCCAGATGGAGTAAAGTATAATCAACAAGAGGCTAATAGATTAGCAACATATGAAAACATTATTATTCTCTGTGGTCATTATAAGGGTATAGATCAGCGAATAAGAGACCATCTAATAACAAAAGAAATTTCCATTGGAGATTACGTATTAACAGGAGGCGAATTAGCATCTGCTATTATTGTAGATAGTGTTGTTCGTTTAGTTCCTGGAGTAATTTCTGATGAAACTTCTGCTCTAACGGATTCATTTCAAGATAATTTGTTGGCACCACCAGTTTATACACGACCTGCCGAATATAAAGGTTGGAAAGTACCGGATGTTTTACTTTCAGGCAATTTCAAAGAAATTGATAAATGGAAAGAAGAACAATCCTTTGAAAGGACCAAAAGACTAAGACCAGATCTGTTAGACGAATAATTAATCTTAATAATTATTTGAAAATTAGATAGTTGTTTCGTAACTTGTTTAATATTACACTAGATAATATGAACAAAATATACGAGCAATACCTAGAAGATTATACTTCAACTGAGTATTCAGTTGCTCATCCTTTAACAAAATACATAGAGCATTACATTTATTTTAGCATTCCGAGCGAGAAAATCACAGATAAATACTTTCATCCTTTTCCATACATTGGAATTGAGATTTATTTGCATTTAAATAAGAGTACTTTAATCGTAAATCAGTCAAAGAAAAAAAAAGAATTCAAGAATGTGGTGATTGGATTCTTTGAACCGAGTGAAAAATTATTAATTAGACCAAAGACAATTGGAACAGAGTATTGCTGTATGCTTATTTTTATTAAACTTGAAAATATCTTAAGGTTTATTGACATACCTCTATACAAATTAAAAAACAAGGTATACACATTATCTGAAATATGGAAGGAGCAAGGAAAAGCATTTGAAGAAAAAATTCTAAATTATAATAAAATTTCGCAAATAATTAAATGCATTGACCAGTTTTTCATTAATAATTTGAATTCTAACTTGAATGATCGTAAAAGAAGATTAAACGAAATATTAAATTTCTGCTATTCTGACAATACCATACTTACTGTTGATGAGATTTGCAGATCCTTGCAGATTTCCTATCGAACAATGTACAGAATATTTAAAAAGGAGATTGGAATTTGTCCTAAAAAGTACTTGGAAATTGTAAGATTTAATAAAGTATGCAATCTATTAAATAAATTCCCCGATATGGACTGGACAGAATTGGTCTATCTGTGCGGATATTATGATCAATCACACTTTATTCATGATTTTAAATCAATTATGAATTGTTCTCCTGAAAAATACATTGACCTACAAGTAGGAAAGATCTATTTAAACAGACCTAGCATCTCTGATAATTAATTGGCAGATTTTTACAATACATAGCTTATGTAATTTAATATATTTGCCTTTCCTGGATCATCTTATAAGACTTTTACTCTGTGTTATATACAGAGACTAAATTGCATTTTATAAGAGTATAAATCAAAACATTTATCTTATGAACAAAATGTGGTATGTAAATCACATACTGGATTGATTTAATGTTAGGGTATAGTGAAATTAATAAGGAAAACACTGAAAAAGGGATTCAAATAATAAATGATATTGAAGTATCTCATCCCTTGAAAAATTATTATTTAGGATTAGCATATGAGAAAAAGGGTGATCTAACCAGTGCAAAAAAATATTACGGTGAGATTATTCAATCTAAAGAAAGTGGCTTAAATCAGGCTATGTATTACAAAAGAGTGAAAGAGAAGTTGAATCATTAATAGTATCCTGAGAGAAATCTCAGGATAATTTAAAAAAAAATAGATATGAAAAAGTTAGTACTAGTATGTTTTGGTTTAATCTTATTAATGAGTTGGAACTGGCATAAAAGTGAGTATCTAACAAATGATAAGAAAGATGAGATTGTAAAAGAAATATCTCAGTTTGTATCTGAGGCTGATTTTATGCTTGAGTCAAGAAAACATGGAGAAATCAAAAATCTCACGTATAAGAGATATGATTTCATATGCAACGAATTCGATCATTATTGCGATTTTAGTATGGCTTATAATGGGAATCCGCATTCAAAATGTGGTTTATACAATTATACCTGTGGTTGGGAAAAGCTCAATATTGAACCTCTATCTCTAAAATTAGCAAATGTTAGTGGAATATTGGGTTATGCTATTGTATGTAATTATGGAGTAAGCTATTATGGACAGGATAGTGTTATTTGTTTAGTGAAAAAGCAAAACGATAATTGGTTAGTTGTAAATAATTAAGGAAAGGGAGTATCGTGAAGCAAGCATTGTGTTTGATTGCTATACTCTTGATTTCATTAAATTTATATTCACAGCAGGTTGAAAATCTCAAATTGTCGGAAAAAAATAAGATAATTGAAGAAGTTACAAAAATAACTGATGATATGAGCTTTATTAGAGGTTCAGATAAATGGATCGTACAATGTAATTTTTCATTTGGTAGCGATCTTAATACTCAAAATAATCCATGGTGTAATACATATTTAGAAGCATTGAAATCAATTAACGATTCAAAAGAGAGTACAATTTATTCCTATATAGCTTGGGATTACAAAAAAATTAGTCCAATGGATTTAAAGCATGTGAGTTTTTCGGTATTTTTTATTATAAAATGCTTAAAAATAAGGGCTGTTTATATTGTGGAAG
>PKTC01000252.1 GCA_002869305.1 Marinilabiliales bacterium | reverse complement strand
CTGCAGTACCTGTCATACCAGAAAGTTTGTGATACATTCTAAAATAGTTCTGCAACGTGATGGTTGCAAAAGTTTGTGTAGCAGCTTCGACTTTTACACTTTCTTTAGCTTCAATTGCCTGATGCAATCCATCTGAATACCGACGACCTTCCATGATACGTCCGGTTTGTTCATCAACAATTTTAACCTTGTTTTCAATTACTACATACTCAACATCTTTCTCAAATAAGGCATAAGCTTTAAGAAACTGATTTATAGTATGAACACGTTCAGATTTTATAGCATAATCTTGCAGTAATTTATCTTTCTTAGTTAATTTTTCATTTTCATTTAATCCTGATTTTTCAAGTTCCGCCACTTCCGAACCTATATCCGGTAAAATAAAGAATGCAGCATCATCTGACTTTGATGTGATAAGGTCAATACCCTTATCAGTCATTTCGATAGAGTTATGTTGCTCATCAATAATAAAAAACAGCTCATCAGTAACCTTATGCATGTTTTTACTATTATCCTGCATATAGAAATTTTCCGTCTTTAACATTAAAGATTTGTTTCCTTCTTCTGATAATAGTTTTATCAATGCCTTACTTTTTGGTAAACCCTTATGTGCTTGTAATAATAAGAACCCTGCCTTTTCAGTATTTTTATCGTTAAGTTCCTTACGAGCTTCTGCTAAAACCTGGTTCATCAATTTTCTCTGAGCTTCAGCCAGCATCACAACCTTAGGCTTCAATTCCTCGAACAGTTGCATATCTCCTTTTGGTATAGGACCGGAAATAATTAAAGGCGTTCTTGCATCATCTATTAAAACCGAATCAACCTCATCGACAATGGCGTAATTGTGCCTTCTTTGTACTAGATCATCTGGGTTAATTGCCATATTATCGCGTAAATAATCAAAACCAAACTCGTTATTAGTACCATAGGTAACATCTGAATTATATGCTTTTCTTCTTGCTTCAGAATTTGGTTCATGCTTATCAATACAATCAACAGAAAGGCCATGGAACTGAAAGATTGGTCCCATCCACTCTGAGTCACGTTTTGCCAGATAATCATTTACAGTAACCACATGTACTCCACGCCCAGTAAGTGCATTTAAAAAGACCGGTAAAGTAGCAACTAATGTTTTACCTTCACCAGTTGCCATCTCAGCAACTCTACCCTGGTGCAAAACAATACCTCCAATTAACTGAACATCATAGTGAACCATCTCCCATTTGGTTTCATTACCACCAGCCAACCATGTGTTATGGTATTTTGCAACTAAACCAGAAATCTCAACATTTTCGTAAATCGCAGCTAAATCCTTATCAAAATCATTGGCAGTAACCTCAATAATATCATTTTCTTTAAATCTTTTGGCAGTTTCTTTAACTATGGAAAATACTACCGGAAGTACTTCATTTAATTTTGTTTCCAACTTTTCATCAACAATTTCTTCAATTTTGTCAATTTCATCGTAAACTTTTTCCTTTTCAAATATATCCAGCTCATCGCTTTCAGCCTTGTCTTTTAAGCTTTTTATTTTATCTGTTTCTTCCTTAATATATGCCTTAATATCAAGTTTTATTTCTTGTGTCTTAGCACGCAATTCATCGTTAGAGAATTTAACTACGTGTTCATATTGTTCCTTAATTTTTTCAACAAAAGGCGTAACTTCCTTAATATCTCTTTCTGATTTATTGCCAAAAAATTTAGTTAATACATTAGTAACTAAGCTCATTATTATAGTTTTAAATTTTTATTCGAATTAATCTACAAATGTAATATTTTATAGGTTATTCGTAACAAGTTTTAACTTTTTTTAAGTTTCGAAATTCTACAGCATAAAATAATAAAACCAGGATATAGTTACACTATTTGCTCCAAATTTATTAAACTTTATTTTCGTTTATCGATAAAAAAATTAGCTTTGTGAGATTATAATTAATCATGCTATGAAATATCTTATCTCAATTTTTACTATTGTTTTATTTGTATGTTGTTCACTTATATCTTGTAAGACAAACAAAGTGAGTTCAAACAATGAATCTATAAGTTTAACCACAAATATTGTAACACAAACCATAGAAAAAAACTTTAACCCTGCTGATTCCTTATCAGTATTTCCAAACAAAACCAATGAGATGTTTCTTTATTTATCAGAAAAAAGAACAACATCTGTTAATCCTGTAAATACAATTAATTTCTTCGTTTTTAATAAATTAAAAAATGAAATACTCTATCAAAACAAATACAGTAATGCTGAGATTGAATGGTATGACAATGAAAAGTTATTGCTAACACGATATTTTGGTATTATAGAGACTCCTGAATCGACTAACATAAAAAAATATATCATTGATATTAATTCAGGAGTTATAACAGAAATAAACAAGAGAATTAAATCAAACAATTAAATATCTTTAAATTATTAATCATGAAAAAACTCTATTTATTATTATTGACTTTAATTGGAAGTGGAATATTATTATGCCTGTTTTTCTTTATTGCAACACCCAAATCTGATGCAATTGAAGAAGCTCTAACCCCAAAGCAAATTTGGGACGCTCAATATAAATATAAGCATGATAAACGTGAAAGAGGGGAAGTTGGAAACAAAACTGATAAACCTAATGAATTTACAAAGTACTTTAGAGCCATAACAACCAAGTTTAATGAAACTGATAATTCTTATCCAATAAATTATCGAGTAAAAGAATATTTAAGTGCTAAATCAAAAAGAAAAGGTTTAAAACTTGGGTTGAACAATATAG
>PKTC01000364.1 GCA_002869305.1 Marinilabiliales bacterium | reverse complement strand
TTTAAAATATTTGTATTTTTTAAAAAAGAAGGATGGCTATATCGCCATCCTTTATCATTTTATCACCACTTGATCTGTTTTCTTCTTATAGGCATGGTCATACATCTTGCTCCACCACCACCGCGCGGGAGCTCAGATCCTTCTAATGCAATCACATATTTTTTATAGGAATTAGGATCAATTTTACCACTAATTACATCTTTGGCTTTTAATATCTCAAATCCATTCTTACTCATTTCGTCCATAGTGTATGTATTTCTTCCATATCCGATTACTTTTCCTGGACCTACTGCAAAAAAGTTTGCACCACTATGCCATTGCTCTCTTTCCTGCACCCATGGATCTTTAGTTCCTCCGCAATAAACAGGTTTTAAATCCATACCTAAATCTTTTAATGATTTTACAAGATTTTCTTCTTCCTGAATTGAAGTTACTTTCCCATTCTCTATTTTCATGTGGATGGTTTGGTATCGGTTTGTTTGAAGAATTAATGGATCATAAACCATACAAGTATCAACATCAAGAAAAGTAAAAACCATATCAAGGTGAATAAAAGACTCTGGTTTGTAAGGTAATTCCTGTATAAGGATATGTCTGTTTTTTTCTTTTTGTGCCAATAATCGTTCCAGGATAAAATCAATTCCTTGAGGTGAGGTCCTGGTGCCGGTTCCTATACATAAAATATCATCACGAGCAACTAGAACATCTCCTCCTTCAATAGAAGTTTCTGCTGTATAGTTAGCGCTATTTAAGGGATTAACAGTTTTGGTAACAAACATTTCATGATAATCGAAAATAGCTTCCATGATTAAGGACTCGCGCTCTCTAACATTGCTTGCCATTCTTCCAATTAGCACATCATCTAAAACCGACATAGCTGCATCACGTGTAAAAAAGAAGTTATGCAGGGGCCTTAGTGAATACCTTTCTTTGTTTAAGTATTTGGTTAGTGTATTTTTTTCTTCAACGACTCCTTCGATCAATTGTCGACTTAGTTCATTTGCATCTAAAGCTTTTAAATGTTTACTCAAATTACATTTTTGCTCGTATTGACAAATCTTGTTTAATAAAGTTTCTTTTACCTTTTCGTTCGTTAAGACATCAGCCAGTAACTCTTTAACCTGGAAGGTTTTGGTTAGTTTACCTAAAACGCCGCTTAGTTGAGAATATTCTTTTTGTGCCACAGAAAGATTTAATATATCACTATACAATGCTCTCTCGGCATTTTTTGGAGTCATATTTTCAACTTCACTTCCTGGAGTATGCAGAATAACTCCTTCGAGTTCTCCGATCTCCGATCTTACATTTATATTCATTTTTCCAGCCATTTTTATATTTTTATTGAAAAGTATTCAAGAGTGTGTAAAATTATGAATGTTATTGAAATAATTATGCAAAAAGATATGAATAATATCTTAAATGTTATTAAGCACTTACAGAATTATTGCAATTAAAAAAGGAACCAAGATCGTTAGAACAACCCCACTAAAAACAGAAATAATTGCATAATCAGATCCAATATACTTTGTAATAATTGGAAGAGTAGTATCCATTGCTGTTGCTCCTCCCGAAGAAATAGGCGCTAGTTTACCAAAATACTTAGCAAAAACCGGTGTTAAAAGTAGAGTGATAATTTCTCGTGTAATATTTGATAAAAGGGCGATTACTCCTAATACATCTCCTGATACTTCAGATATTAGTACGCTTGATAAGCTATAGTATCCAAAACCTGATCCTATAGCAAGCGAATCAATTAGACTGAGTTCATCTTGCAACAAGGCGAATGCTGAAACTCCTATGTAGGTTCCGATAATCACCGATAATGGAACCAGTAGTATTTTTAGATTAACAGTTTTTATAAGTGATATTGAGTTCTTATTACTTCCAATACCAATTCCAACTAAAAACATTAAAATATATAATGCATACAAGCTATAATCTTTTTCTAACAAGTAATCTGGTAAAAAATTAAATAGACCAGCTAATAAACCAGCTGCAAAAAAAGCTAATATGATCAGACTACCTTTCATTCTTTTTAAAAAATAAAATATAAGTCAACCAAGATACCAAAACACTCCCTGCAACAGCAAATAAGGTAATTACAATGGATTGCATGCCAATTTTATCGAAATTGTTTAGTATCTTTTCATTCGTTCCGACTGATAAACCAAGTAAGAAAAGAAGTAAATATATGGCCCAGTTTGTTAATTGAGAACTTAGCTTAAGAATCTTTTCTTTGTTATGTAAGACCCAGCCAATAAATATTCCAACACTCATTATGACTATAACTGAAATCATTTTTTATTTGTTGATTTACGTGATAAAATATGCCATGTTACCGCAATAGCAATAATTAAAAGTAAGATGATAAATATAAGCTTTTCGACGAAGAAATAAATGGATAACAAGATTGTAATCCATAAGAAAGAAATGGATGATATCTTAGTTTTTACAGATATGGATTTATGATGTATGTAATTGCTAATATATTTTCCAAGATATTTATTATTTATTAACCAATTATAAAGCCTTTTAGAGCTTTTCATAAATAAGGCTGCCGACAGCAATAGGAAAGGAGTTGTAGGTAAAATAGGTACAAAAACTCCTAAAACTCCAAGGAATAAGGATATTAATCCCAGAAAAGCAAGTATGTATTTGAGAATTTGGTTGTTTGGTTGTTTTAGAGAATGTTCCACAAA
Source organism: Marinilabiliales bacterium (assembly GCA_002869305.1). Lineage (GTDB taxonomy): Bacteria > Bacteroidota > Bacteroidia > Bacteroidales > UBA12077 > UBA12077. The sequence goes on along the minus strand of PKTC01000364.1, from coordinate 67 downwards.
TTAGCGACTTTCCTTAAATCCAATTCGGTTGTGAGTCCCATCACAAAAGGGTTGTGTAGATGATTTG
>PKTC01000387.1 GCA_002869305.1 Marinilabiliales bacterium | reverse complement strand
TGTTCTTCTGGATGAGCTTGGCAAAGAGTATAGCTCTGTTAATTTTTCTAAATTCATTGAAAAACAGATGATTTCGGGATTAAAAAACTTGGTTTTTGTAGTTGGAGGACCTTATGGTTTCTCGCGAGAAGTTTATGAAAAATGTAATTCGAAAATCTCTTTATCATCAATGACTTTTTCTCATCAGATGATTCGTTTAATTTTTGTTGAGCAATTGTATAGGGCAATGACCATTATAAAAGGAGAACCGTATCATCATATTTAAAAAAGAGAATAATTTATTACCTTGTGCTTTTATTCTAGCTTAATATATGAAAACCATCCGGACAATAATAAAATACAAATTTCTACTTGGGTTCCTGCTATCATTTTTGTTGGCATGGGTCTTTGAGCAAAACATTCGGTTTCAACCCAGCGAAAATATAGAATTAAGTAATGTTCAAGAAGTTGTAAAGCAAAAAACAAATAAAGTTGACGCAATTTTAGGCAAGATAGAAGCAAGACTTGATTCAGTTACACTAAAGGAATTAATGCATTCTCAGGATTTTGTTTCCAATGAAATGTATGAAAAGGAAGGGATTGTTTTTTTAGGTTATTCAGCTGATTCTTTGGTTTTTTGGACTGATAATTTAGTTCCTGTGGAAAATAATTTCGTAGATAACCAATTGTATAATGATGTTGCAAAACTTAAAAATGGATGGTTTATAATTAGACATAATTATATTGATGATTATGAGTTATTTGGATTAATTCTTATTAAAAACGAGTATTCTTACCAAAATGAATTCATTAAGAGCAATTTCTTAACTGAATACAATATTGAGATACCGGTTTCAGTGGGTATTGATGCTGAAAAAGGATATCCAATTAAAGATCATAATCAAAACTATTTATTTTCTTTAAAGATTAAATCAAGCCTCATTTACAATAAAACGAATGTTTATATATCATCAGCCTTTTATTTCTTAAGTCTTGTATTTCTATTTTTGTTAATACGTTTATTCATACACAAAATTAGGAAGAGTCGATTTAAAAACATTGCTATTGTTGGTCTGGCATTTGCTCTATTTATATTGAGGTATTTGATGCTGGAATATCATTTCCCATTGGTATTTAAACAACTGGAATTATTTCAACCACATCATTTCGCTATTTCAATGATGATTCCTTCACTAGGGGACCTGCTGTTACACGCAGCTTTTGTACTCTTTTTCTTCATGATATTTTATTTAGAATCGGTACTTGCTTTACCTTCGAAAAAAGTTTTTAGATATCTTCTACTTATTAGTTTTCTGGCAATCTCTGTATTACTATTTTGGTTTGTACATTACTATTTCGAAAGTTTAATTCTTCATTCAAGCATCAACTTTGATGTATATCAGTTTTTTGACTTATCCATATACACTTTGTTTGGATTTCTAATTATCGTTTTATTTTTAGGCTCCATATTTCTTTTTTGCGACAGGATATTCAAGGTACTAAGTGAATCAATAACATTTAAGAATTTTATTTTATTTTTCTTTCCTGTATTTATAGTGTTCGTTACAATTACGCTTGTGCTTTCTATCCAAGAAAAATTACTTTCCTTAGTTTTTTATGGAATTCTCATTATTTATTTGGCATTCATAAGATTGTATAAAAAATCTTATTCGTATCCATTGTTGATTCTAGCATTGTTGGTATTAGCTTTATATACGGTTGTTTTTATTACAAGTACCAGTAATCTGAAGGACAGAGAAACCAGAAAGGTTCTTGCATTAAATCTGGCTAATGAGCGTGATCAGATTGCAGAGATGCTTTTGGAGGGAATTGAGCAAGAGATAGAACAAGACACGGTAGTTCGAGACTTACTCACCTGGCATCATCAAAATGAAGGAGCAATTCTGGAGCATCTGCAAATGAACTATTTCAGTGGTTATTTCAGGAAATATGATCTGGATATTTCTGTATGTGACCCAAACGATGATTTAACGCTACTCCTTGAAAATAGTGCAGAAGTGGTTCATTGTTATACTTTTTTCAATGATTTATTTGGCATGGATGGAACACAACTACAAAATAGCAGATTCTATTTTATTGATAACCTGGGGGGTCAAATACGCTATGTTGGTCAGTTTGTATTCAATAAAACCGATTGGGAAAATGAAGTTTCATTGTTTATATATATTGACTCGAAGTTGGTAAGTCAAGAGCTTGGATATCCTGAACTTCTGCTTGATAGTAGGATGAATAGGTCTACCGTTTTAAGCGATTATTCATATTCTAAGTATAAAGATGATAATTTAATGACTCGTTCGGGAGAATTTTCATATCAACTTGTTTTTCCAAGCTATTGGAAATCAGACAAAGAATTCTTTTTCACCAGCGACTCGAATTACGAGCATTTAATATATTTTATTGATAGTTCAACAGCTATTGTAATTAGCAACACAAAATCTCGATTCATAGATGTTTTGGCATCTTTTTCATACATCTTTGTTTTTTATTACATTCTATATACCCTGGTATTATTTATTTTACAATTCCCTGAAAATATCAAAGGATTTAATTATGATTTTAAAAATAAGATTAAATTCTCGATGATAGGAGTTTTACTTCTATCTTTAATTATAGTGGGATTTGGAACTATCTATTATAATATTAATCAGTTTGAAAGGAATTTATACGAAAGCATTGGTGAGAAAATACAATCCGTATTAGTAGAGATGGAGCATAAACTTGGGGGAGAATTTGAATTGAATGAAGATTATACAGATTACCTGAATTATTTACTA
>PKTC01000073.1 GCA_002869305.1 Marinilabiliales bacterium | reverse complement strand
GGAATCAAACTCCATGATTTTAATTGCGGTTTAAAAGCTTACAGTCGCGAAGTTGTAAAAAGCATTGAAGTTTATGGTGATATGCACCGTTACATGCCTGTTTTGGCTAAAGCTGCAGGTTTCAAAGCAATTGGAGAAAAAGTTGTTCAACATCAGGCACGAAAATTTGGAATCTCAAAGTATGGTTTTGGAAGATTTCGTGGCATGTTCGATTTAATTACCATTAGTTTTATTTCACGATTTGGTAAAAAACCCATGCAATTCTTTGGTACTTTTGGCACCTTGATGTTTACAGCTGGTGTTATTGCAGCGGGTTGGCTGGGAGCAGAAAAATTAATTTGGCTCTGGAAAGGAATTAAAGCACCATTGGTAACTTCAAGTCCCTATTTCTATATTGCCTTAACCGCAATGATTATAGGAACACAACTATTTTTAGCTGGTTTCTTGGGTGAACTTATATCGCGGAGCTCAAGTGACAGGAATCATTACCAAATAGAAGAAAGAATTTAACCTCTATTTATAAAAATTCTTTTTATAAGCATGGAATTCATCTTGTCTTAAGATAAGTCGTTTGAAGAATGACTTTAAAAATCCCATTCCATAAGCTGTTAATTGAATGAAACTCGAAAATATAGACAAAAAGGCAACTCTTAGATTCTTATTTATACGAAAAGAATCCAGAAATATTAAGACTGTAAAACATCCAAGAGGAACCAGGAAGTATATATTGTAAAGACTCAAGATTAAAAGTAAGACAGTGCCACATAAGAATGAAGCAGGTAAAAAATGAACCAATTTTAGTGATTGTGGATGACGCTTATACAAATTAATCCTTGCAATTCCTGAATTAAATACCTGCTTAAAAAATTTTTTATAATCTACTCTCCTTTTGTGATATACTGCTGCCTCTTTTATGAGCGTTGTTGAAAAACCATTTTCTATAATTCGAAGACTCATATCTACATCTTCGCCAAATCGCATTTTTGAGAATCCTTTTGTTTTCTCATATACCTCTTCTGTAAAACCAATATTAAAACTTCGGGGATGAAATTTCTTTTCATTTTTCATTCCTCCTCGAATTCCTCCCGTTGTAAAAAAAGAAGTCATAGAATAATTTATGGATTTTTGAATAGCACTAAAATCCGGATGTGCCATATCAGGACCGCCGTAAGCATCAACAGGCTCCTCTTCTAATCTTTTATTTACAATTTCAAAATATTCCTTAGGTATAATACAATCACTATCGAAGAAAACGTGATAATCTCCTACTGCCCTTTCTGATCCATAATTTCTTGATTGACCAGGACCGGAATTTGGTTTAAAAAAATACTTAATGTCCAAATGTTCCTGGTAATGATCAATAGCTTTATCACTTTTTATTTCGGAGCCATCTTCAACAACAACAACTTCAAAATTCTTATAGCTCTGATTTTTGAGACTTTCCAACAACTCCTTTAATTCATCTGGCCTGTTATAAACAGGTATTATTACACTAAACTTAATCATTACCATATCTTTCTTTTAAAAGTTGAACTACCTTTTTATCAACAGGGAATGTCATATCATTCGGCTGTAACTGGCTTAAATTTTTCCACCTAAATGATTGAGATCCGTTCCTCTCGACTTCAAAATTAAAAGGATTATTAGAGATTTTAAACTGAATGGGCGATATAAATTCTGCAAAATAGTAGATACTTATTAATTGAGCATCAGGAAAAAATTGGGTTGGCTGAAAATAATCGGTTGTATAAAAATGATCCAAAACCTTTATCTTTTGACCAAATTCTTCAACTGCCTCCCGCTTTAAGCAATCAACGGGTCCTTCTCCGAATTCCATTCCCCCGCCTGGAAATTTAGTCATTCTCATGTCTAATTGATATTCATCACTAATCAATACATCCTTGTTGGAATTAAAGATAAGTGCATAAACACGGATAATATATCTATTAATATCAGAAATCATATCAGTTTTGACTTTATATATTCAATGATATTTTCCTTTGAATCTGGATGAAACCATGTAATATCCTTATCCCGAGAAAACCAAGAAATCTGCCTTTTTGCATAATGCCTGGAATTTCTTTTAATCAGCTCAATTGCTTTTTCCTGTGATATTTCTCCATCAAAAAAGTCAAATAATTCTTTGTAGCCAACAGTATTTAATGAATTCAAATGACGATCCTTGTAGAATCTTCTTGCTTCATCAATAAGTCCTTCAGCAACCATTTGATCAACACGAATATTGATTCGTTCATAAAGTTCATCACGTTCTCTCTGTAAACCTATTTTTATAGTACCAAAATCTCTGTCCTTTTTCGATTCTGTTAAAAAGGAAGAATAGGGTTTGCCTGTTTGTAAGCTAACTTCCAGTGCTTTCAGAATACGTTTTGGATTCCTTAAATCAATCTTTTCATACGAAACCGGATCCAACATTCTTAATTGTAACCGTAGGCTTTCAATACCTTCTTCCTTATGTTTTTTGATTAAATCATCCCGAAGCTTCTGATCAATTGTTGGTAAATCATCAATTCCATCGCAAACAGCATTGATATACATTCCTGAACCACCAGTCATTACAACTTGATTGAATTTTTTATACAAATCGCTCAATACTTCAATAACCTCGAATTCAAACATACTGGCATTGTAATACTCATAGATTGATTTATTGCCTATAAAATGGTGTTTAACTTTGTTTAATTGCTCATTGGATGGAACAGCAGTACCTATCTTTAACTCTTTATAAACCTGTCTAGAATCAGACGAAATAATTTC
>PKTC01000060.1 GCA_002869305.1 Marinilabiliales bacterium | reverse complement strand
CTTTGTAATAACATACGACTATACTATTTGCTTCAGGAGATTTACCTGTTCCTTCTTTTAATACTTCATATTGCAGGCCACTAGGAGTTACCATTACTCCTTCTTTCTTTTTATTTTCTTCAAGAAATGCTATTCCTTCTTCTAAATTTTTAGCCACTTTTTCCTCTTTTAGTTTTGCTTGTTTTTCTCTTAATTTAACCGAATAATTTCGTAAAAATTCTTTTACTTCTTCTTCACTAATTTTAAGGTCATTTTCTTCGTAAACATCCATCATTCCTTTCATGAATAGATCATAATTTATTTCATCTATAGCACTTCTCTTTAAATTATTGGCCATGTCCGATCCAATTGCATAACTTAAGCTATCAACTTCGTTTTCAATTTTTGATTGTCCTGTTATGGTTTGTCCACATGAGCTCAATATAATTGTTGCTCCAGCAAACAGTAGAATTAAGTTTTTAATTTTCATAGTATATTATTTTTAAAATTTATTTAATTTAATGCGAAGTGCAAAGTTGCTCATTTTATTTGTAAAAGGCAAAAACAAAGATTTTAAAAAATGTTAAAATTAAATTTCTTTAATTGCTCTTAAAATGTGTCTTTTTCCTTTGGGACCAGGTATCCTATATACTTTAAAACCAGCATTTCTTAAATTGTTTTTTACAAGACCTTTACTACTGTAGGTTGTTAAAATGCCTTTTTTATTTAGGGCTTGGTAGGTTTTTGTAAAATTTTCCATGCTCCACATTTGTGGTTGAGTGTCTGGAGAAAAGGCATCAAAATAAACCAGATCATAATAATCATTGAATTGGTGCAAATTGAAATCGTATTTAATTTTTGTTAAACTAAAGTTTTCTGATAAAACTGCTTTTTTATTCCATTCTGTGCTATGAAATAAATTAAATATTTGAGTATGGTCCTTTGAAATGATAGTATTATAATTTAATGCTTTAATAAGAGAATCATCAACAGGATAAAGCTCTATAGAAGTGTAATCAATTTTTAAATTCTTTTTTGCTGATTCCAGAAAAGTTAAAAAAGCATTTAATCCGGTACCAAAACCCACTTCAAAAATTTTAATGCTTTTGAGTTGACAATAATTTAGACCTGATTTTATGAAGACATGCAATGATTCTGCAATTGCACCATGCATAGAGTGATAATTTTCATTAAACCTTGCACTATAAATTGTATGAGAATTATCTTCCGTTGATTTTATGTGTAATTTATTTTTCATTCTCTATAACTCTTATTATTGAATAAAATTTTAAATTTATTTCAAATAAATTAAAATAACTATAAGCCACTAAATAGCTTTCTTAAAAGCTAACGTACTAAAGGTTTGTGATTATATTTAGTTATGAACATATTTTGGAAAATACGTATATTTTTACTTATTTGCGATTAACTCTATTTATTAACTAAATTTATTTATCATGAAAATTAGAAATTTTGTATCTATTGCTGTAATAGGTATGCTTTTTTTTAATGATTGTAGTGAGCAAGAAATTAACAACGAGGTTATTCAAGAAGATAACTTAGTAAGTGTTGACTCACAAAGCGACCAAATTATTGAAGGTCAATATGTAGTTGTATTGAATGAAAGTTCAGTAAAATTAGCTACTACTGCTAGTTATGATGAACAAGTGAAAGAAATGAAATCTTATGCAAATTCGTTATTCAGAACAAAAAGTGTGAGTGATTTCGAAATTGATAAGGCTTATGTAAAAGCACTTAAAGGTTTTAGTGCAAGAATGACTGAAGCTATGGCCACGGAGCTTGAAAAGGATTCAAGAGTAAAATATGTTGAACCTGATCGTATGTTTATCCTTAAAAAGCCTGTAAAACCTACTCCAGATCCTGACCCAACTGGACAAGAAGTTCCTTATGGAATCGCACGCGTAGGTTATGGAAATGGTGTTGGTAAAACAGCTTGGATACTAGATACTGGTATTGACTATGATCATCCTTACTTAAATGTTGATGTTAGTAGAAGTAGAACTTTTGTACGAAGCAAAAGTGCAGATGATGATAACGGACATGGAACACATTGTGCTGGAACGGTAGCTGCAATTGATAATGATTTTGGAGTTGTTGGAGTAGCTGCAGGAGCTACAGTGGTTGCTGTTAAAGTTCTTGATCGCAGAGGAAGCGGAGCATATTCAGGTATTATTGAAGGTATCGACTATGTAGCCAGTGTTGCTTCTGCTGGCGATGCTGCGAACATGAGCCTGGGTGGTGGCGCTTACCAACCAATTGACGATGCTGTATACGCTGCTTCTCAACAAGGAATTAATTTTGCCTTAGCTGCAGGAAACGAAAGTGATGATGCGAATTTCCATTCTCCAGCAAGAGTAAATGGCCCTCATATTTTCACCATTTCAGCTATGGATAGCAATGATAATTGGGCTTATTTTTCTAATTATGGTAACCCACCTGTAGATTACTGCGAGCCAGGTTATAATATTTATTCTACTAAAAAAGGTGGAGGGTATACTTATATGAGTGGAACTTCAATGGCAGCTCCACATATGTGTGGAATTTTACTAATGACAAATGGAAGTCCAAGAACTGACGGTACCGTAAATGGTGACCCTGATGGTAAAGCAGATCCAATTGGAACAATCTAAGAAATAAAAACAACAATATAAAGGCCGTATTTATACGGCCTTTTCTTTTATAAGTGATTTTACTGCGTCATCAATATCGTTGTATCGAAATACAAATCCTTCTTGCTGTAATTTATGCGGTATAACAAGTTGAGACGATAATAATAGTTCCTTACCCATTTCGCCTAATAACAAAAGAATTAAAAACCTTGGAATTCTAAGCCATATTGGCCTTTTAAGATTTTTACCAACTGCATGATTCAGTTGCATAGAACTAACTGGTTTCGGTGCTACTAAATTGTAAATTCCTTTAGCTTCCGTATGATTTATTAAATATTCAATTGCATTTATCTCATCCTTTATGTGTATCCAGGATATAATATTCTTTCCATTGCCAAGGTTAGTGCCTAAAAATAATTTTATAGGTTTAACAATCTGAGGAAACATTCCTCCAGAATTACCTAAAACTACTCCAGTTCTTATTATAACTCTTTTTACGCCTAATTTGACAACACCTTCTGTTGATTTTTCCCACTGAGATGTAACTTCTGCAAGAAATCCCTTCCCATTAGAAGATGATTCATCACATTTATCCGGAGTCATATAGCCGTAATAACCAATAGCTGAAGATTGCATTAAAAGTTTCGGTCTTTTTTTTGCTTTAGCGATTGCTTCTGTTATTAATCTTCCAATTTTTAATCGACTCGATATAATTTTTTGTTTTTGATTCTTAGTCCATAATTTTGATGCTATATTTTCACCCGCTAGGTTTATAACAACATCTATATCACATAAAATCTCAGATAACTGATTGATATCTTCATAATCCCATTTAATTATGTTAGTGGAATTCAAAAATAAGTTTTTAGCTTTTTGGTAATCTCTTGAAATAACATTAATACTAAATTGCTTTTGAAGGTGACTTATTAGCTCTTTACCAATAAAACCTGTTGCTCCGAATATTAATATTTTCATAGCTTGTTTATGTTTTTGTATGCATTTAAAGCTCTTTCGCGCGCATACTTGTGGTCAACAATTGGTTGTGGATAATCAAGTGTATCATATTCAGGAACCCATTTTCTAATATAATGATTTCCACTGTCGAACCTTTTGGTTTGCATCAAAGGATTAAAAATTCTGAAATATGGAACAGCATCGCAGCCTGTACTTGCGGCCCACTGCCATCCTCCATTATTTGAAGATAATTCGTAGTCTAAAAGCTTTTCGGCAAAGTAAGCCTCTCCCCATCGCCAATCTATTAATAGATGCTTAGTTAAAAAACTGGCTGTAATCATGCGCAATCGATTATGCATATAACCTGTTTCGGTTAGTTCTCTCATACCAGCATCAACAATTGGATAACCAGTAAGACCATTACACCAAGCATTAAATTCATTTTCGTTGTTTCTCCATTCAAGTTGGTCGTACTTTTTTTTGAATGATTGGTCAACAACATAAGGAAAATTCCAGAGTATCATCATATAAAATTCTCTCCAAATGAGTTCATTCAAATAGACTTGATTCAGTTTTAATGCTGTTTTAACCAATTGTCTGATACTAATGGTTCCAAATCTTAAATGAACACTAAGTCTGGATGTACCGTTAACAGAAGGAAAATCTCTATTTTTGTCATACTCAGATATGATCTTCAAGTTGAAATCTTTTTTTGGTACGATCATATCTGTTTTTTCAAATCCCAATTCTGTTATCTCATATAAACTAAATGGTTTTGTTTTGGAAAGACCTGATAGCAAAGATTCCGACCTAAATTCTTGAATACCTGTTTCATTAAGTCTTTCAATCCATTTTCTTTTGTAAGGCGTAAAAACTGTATAAGGTTTAGAATCCTTTTTAGTTATTTCGAGTTTCTCGAATACAACCTGGTCTTTGAATGAATGAAAACCAATGCCCTCAGAATTGAGGTAATTCTTTATTTCTTGGTCTCTTTTTATTGCATATGGTTCGTAATCATGATTAAGAAATACAGACTGAATTTGATATGTCTTATACAATCTTTTAAATGCATTCAAAGGTTTATCAAAAAATATGATTAAGGAGCTGCTGTGATTTTCCAATTCATATTTCAGCTTCTTTATCTCTTTGTAAATGAAGTTTACTCTTTTGTCTTTTTTATTTGATAGTTTATTAAGAATTTCTGGGTCGAAAATAAAGATTGGTAATACATTCCCAACGCGAAGAGCTTGCTCAAGACCATGATTATCTTGAATTCTGAGATCTCTCCTAAACCAGAAAATATTCACCTTCTTCATTAACTTGAACTTTAATCAATGGTTAAAATGCACTTAAATGCTTTAAGTTAGTAATTCTTTCCATTTGAAGATCGTTAAAACTTAATAATTAATAAATTAAATTTTGTAATTAAACAAAAGTCAATTTTCTTTGTTCAGAATTTATCAATAAAGTTTACACAATTATTTTACTTTATAATTGAACTATTAAAAGGCATTGTTGTTTAATCATTTGAAATCACTACTATTATATTAATTTATGGCAAGCTATTCAATAAAAGAATTGGAAAATTTATCTGGCATTAAGGCGCATACAATAAGAATATGGGAGAAGAGATATGGTATTATTAAGCCTGCAAGAACCGATACGAACATTAGATTTTATTGTGATGATGATTTAAAAAGACTGTTAAATATTGCAATTCTGAACAGACATGGTATGAGAATATCTGATATATCAAAGTTATCGGATCCTGAAATGTCAGAAAAAGTTATTAATGTATCTTCAGATTCCTCAAATGCAGAAAGTAGCATCGAAAACTTGATTATTGCAATGGTAGAAATGGACGAGTATAAATTCGATAGAATCTTGTCAAGATATATCATGCACGAAGGTTTTGAGAATACTGTTATTAGGGTGATTTTTCCTTTTTTTCAGAAAATTGGTTTATTATGGCAAACAGGATCAATTAATCCGGCTCATGAACATTTTGTTTCCAATTTGTTTAAGCAGAAATTAATGGTAGCAATTGATAATATAGTTGTGCCAGAACATCAATCGGTAAAGAAATTTATCTTGTTCTTACCAGAAGGAGAATATCACGATTTGGCATTGCTATTCTATAATTATTTAATAAAGAAATCGGGAAAACTTGTTTATTATTTAGGTAGTTCAGTTCCATTTAATGATGTACTTGAAACAAGTAAGATGGTTGAGGCAGATTATTTGTTTACTTCATTAACTTCTTCTTTAAATAAAGATGATCTTGTTGATTATTTGGCAAATCTCTCCGAAAAGTTTCCTTTTCAAAAAATATTCGTTACAGGATTGCTGGTTAAAGAAAATATTCTTCGTTTTCCGTCAAATGTAGAGAAAGTATCGTCACCACTGGATTTCGTTGAGGTATTAAAAAATCTGTAAATTACGCAGATTAATTCTAAATAACCTATCCTGCCTATGTTTAAGCAGGATTTTTTGTTCAAGCATGTGTTAATTAAGTAACACAATTGTTAAACAAAAAAATACTTCTTTTTGTTAATTTAGAACCTAATAGTAAAAAAGTAACGCAATGCTTAAATAGCCATGCTTTTAAGAGTATTTCTTATTTAGAAAGTGCACTAAATAAGGCCTTTGCAGCTGTTGTGGATTTGCATTTATGTTTATTTGTGTCGTATATTTGTTTAACAAATTATTAAAAACATACAACTATGACAGCAATTGAATTTAATCATCAACTAATAGATTTAGAAACTAAACTTTCTAGATTTGCTATGAGCTTGACCTCAAATAGAGAAGCAGCTCAGGATCTTTTGCAAGAAACTTATCTAAAGGCATTGTCGCACAGAGATAAATTTGAAGGTTATTCTAATTTGAAAGCGTGGGCATTTACGATTATGAAAAATACATTCATTAATAACTATCGTAAACAACAAAAAGAAAATACGCATAACGATACCACAAAAAATTTGTATTTCTTAAATATGTCGCGTGAGTTATCGCCTTCACGACCAGATAATGAATATACAACTTCGGAAATAGTTAAAGAAATTGATAATCTGTCAGATGAATTTAAAAAACCTTTTACTATGTTTTTAAATGGTTATAAGTATAAAGAAATAGCAGATGAGTTAGATCTTAAGATCGGAACTGTAAAAAGCAGGATATTCTTTACACGAAAAAAACTAATGGAAAGCTTGAAAGATTTTCAATAAGCGATAGTTAATAATAATATTTTCAAGGAACTTTTTGGGGTAGTTAAAGCTCACCAAAAAGTTCTTTTATTTTATGCTCCCTGTACTTAAAAATTTCGTTAACACGTTTATGAATAAATAACTTGTGAGCAATTCTACCAATAAACCCAAAAGGAACGTCATAAAACAAAATATCTCTCATTTCTGTTCCGCCATTTATTTCCTTAAAATGGTGTTCGTGATGCCAAATGTTGTAAGGACCTTTTACCTGATTGTCTATAAAATATTTGTATTCTTTAATTTGAGTAATTTCTGTTGCCCAATTCAACGACCAATTTAATAGAGGACTAACCTTATAAGAAATAATCATTCCAGGATACATTTCACCAGCATCTGATCTCGAAAGTATTTTAAAATTCATATAGCCAGGAGTGATTTTTGCTAAATTGTCTGGTTTAGAAAAGAAATCCCAAGCTTGTTCCACTTGAATTGGAATATTTTGTATTGTTCTTAGCTGATACATTAAAAATGTTTAACCTCCAAACGTAAAAAGTAAGCTTTTGTTCGTTTCATAGTCCATAAAGTTGATAATAATTATTATCCAGTAAAGAAACAGATATGATTTCAGATTTTGTCTGAAATGAATGCTATCAATTTTGATTTATTCCGTTTCAAGAGCATCCAAAAATTGTTTTAATAAGGTTTTTGCTTTTTCCAGATTTTTCTCGGCAACAAAAAGGCTTGCTTCTGCTTCTGCATAACCACCTCCAAAGCCTGCGGTTAATCCCGATTTCATATCATTTTTAATTAAAGAACCAATGTCATTATCCTCTAATATTTCTTTTAATATTTTAGCATTTATTTCTGTTCCAGAATATAAAAAAGCTAAATCTTCTTGATTTGTCATATACTTGAGATTTCTTAATATAATTTATAATAAATGTAAGAATTAAAATGTTAATTTTTAATATCCTTTTCCTTTAATTTTCTTTTCAGGTATTGGTAGTATGCAATCTGTGCCCTAACTTCTGGTTTGTTATTTTGAACATAGTTATTAACCTGCTTCAAGTCAAGAATTCTAGCTTTCACATTATCTTTGAGTTGAATGGTAAGCATATGTTTTAGCTCTTTTTTAATTTCTTCATCATAGATAGGGCAGGTGAGCTCAATTCTATTATCAAGGTTTCTAACCATCCAGTCTGCTGAAGATATGTACATTAATTCATCTCCACCATGATAGAAGTAGAATATTCTGGAATGCTCAAGAAATCTATCCACAATGCTAATAACAGCAATATTTTCGCTTACACCTTTCATGCCAGGCTTTATAGAGCATGCGCCTCGAATGATTAATTTGATTATTACACCAGCTGCACTAGCTTCATACAATTTCTCAATCATTTGTTTATCAACTAAGCTATTCATCTTTACCAATAAAAAAGCTCTTTTCTCTTGTTTGGCCTGTTCAATCTCAAAATCTATTAGTCTGGTAAAATGATTTCGTGTGCTAAATGGAGATAAGATTACATGTTCAAATACGTGCTGTTTGTAGTTTTTATCGAAAAATTCAAACACCTTAACTGCATCATTTGTTATTCGCTTATCGTAGGTGAACAATGCTTCGTCGCAATATAGTTTCGCTGTGTTCTCTTGAAAATTGCCAGTTCCAATGTATGCAAAATACTCAAGTTCCTTTCCTGATCTTCTCGCGATTAAACAAATTTTACTATGTACTTTCAAACCTGGTACTCCATGTATTACTTTAATATTATTTTCTTGTAGCAGGTTCGACCATTTTATATTATTCTCTTCGTCGAATCTGGCTTGGAGTTCGATTAACACAACTACCTTTTTACCATTACGGGCAGCATTGATTAATGAATTTATTACCGTTGATTTTTTTGCAACACGATATAATGTAATTTGTATTTCTTCTACTTTTGGATCAATTGCAGCTTCACGCAGCATTTCAATAAAGTATGCGAAAGATTGATATGGATAATGAAGAATATGATCGCGCTTGCGAATTTCGTTCAATATACTTTTATTGTGTTTAAGATATGTTGAAGGTAATTGCGGCATGGACTTATTCTCAAGACGCTTGGCTCCAATATTTGGGAAATTTATAAAGTCTTTGAAATTATGATATCGACCTCCAGAAATAATGTTATCCTCATCATCAAGATCCATTTGTTTTTTAAGAAACTCCAACAAATCTTTAGGCATTTGGACATCATAAACAAATCTGACAGGTTCTCCCTTTTTTCTTTGTTGCAGACCAATTGACATTTTTTCCATAAAGCTCTTGGAGATATCATCGTCCAGATCCATTTCGGCATCACGGGTTATTTTTATGTTATATGCTTCAATGTTATCATATTCAAATATTGAGAAAACATTATCAATACAAAATCTGACAATATCATCCAAAATAATGATGAATCTTTTCTTACCTGAATTTGGAAGTATAACAAATCGCGATAATATGTCTGTTGATAAATCTAAAAGAGCGTATTGCGTTTTAGGATTAACACCATTATTCCATAATTTAACAGCAAAATAAATTGGTTTATCTTTTAATTCTGGAAAATCACTATTCTCCTGAAGCATAATTGGCACAAGAACAGGTCGAATTTTTTCGTTGTAATAGTTTACAACAAAATCGGCTTGTTCATTGGTAAGTTGTTTTTCATTAACCACATAAACATTGTGATTCTCAAGCTCTTTAATAAGTTTGGTATATGTCTTTTCAAATGTTATTTGCTGATTTATTACAATACTCTGAATTGAAGACAAAACTTGTTTTGGAGTTTTATGTCCCAATAAGATCTTCTCTTTACCCCATATAGATGCAAGCCTTCTTAAGGTAGCTACTCGAACACGAAAAAACTCATCTTGATTATTTGAAAAAATACCTAAAAATCGAATGCGTTGTAAAATCGGAACTGACTTATCCAATGCTTCCTGAAGTACTCTCTCATTAAACGAAAGCCAACTAATTTCTCTATTTATAAACCTTTTACGCATATTAGATGCTTTTATCTTCTCAATTCTTTAATTATTGGTTTTTTAAAAATACAAAATAATAATTTAACAAGATTTTCAATCCTTCTCTATTTGAGGCTTAAGCCAACATATCTATGTTCTTAACATGTTTTAATTCCATGGTATCTAGATTTAAAGCGGTTAAGTATCCCAGACCATTTCTATTAACATAAACACACCCAGAATCAATATTGAATACATCGGATGAATTGTTGCTGGCTATATATTCTATCTGTTCTTTAGATATGGGAGTGTGTCCATGTATAATTTTTTTTCCATTTGTGAACTCGTATTTGTTCTGTTCAGTTCGGGTCCATAACATATACTCAAAATCTTCAAAAGGCTTTAATAATTTAAAGTTAAACCCAGCATGAACAATAAAATAATCTTCAAGTTCTATATAATAAGGAAGTTCGTAAATGAAATTGAAGTATGGCTCTGGAATATAGTCTTTGACTGTTTTATTAAGATTGTATTTTGCAGTAAAACTTGAAATGGTTTGTTCCGCTCCATTTTTATACCAGTTGGTTGCAATGATTGGAACTCTTCTGGTATAAGCATTTAAAAACATTTCTTCATGATTACCTCTTACTACTTCAACTTTATAGTTTTTTTGATTTAATTCAATTAAAAGATCGATTACGCTTTTAGAGTCAGGTCCTCGATCAATGAGGTCTCCAACGAAATAAAATTCAGGATTTTTATCTTTTCTTATGATCTGCAGTATTAAAATCTCCAGTGTCTTAGCGCAACCATGAACATCTCCAATGCAATATTGCATAATATTTTTTTAATAAAATACAGATTCCGGTAACAATTGTCAAGTGTTTACTTAATTTTGAATCTATTATAGAGATATATGATCATAACTGTACTGTGTTAGCGCCCAGAAAGCAAAAATTGAGGGGCAGAATGATCAAAGACTAATTCTTTACAGCAGACAAATATTAATGCAACAATAATGTTATTGCGAAAATCTTATATTAGTTATTAGATAATCTAGGTTTTAGCAATACAAATAGCGTTTTATTTTTTGAGTAGCTGTTTTTTCAAAAGGATTGCTTTGTGGAATTACAGCATTAATTCTTGAAAATTTATTTACCTTGGAATTAATATATGCGTGAAGCTCTTCTTTTAATTCATCCACTTTTTTCTTTGCAATGTGAACAGCTTCGTCTTTCAAGTGATGAAATTGCTTTTCTAATTCTTCGTGATTAAAATGAACCAATGCAATGAGTTTTCCTTTCTTTTCAATGACTATGGATTCAAGAACATATTTAAAGTTATTAATTACAGATTCAATTTCTTCAGGATAAATATTCTCTCCACTAGAACCCACAATCATATTCTTAATGCGTCCTTTTAAATACAAATAATTATCTTTTCCAAAATACCCACGATCTCCAGTTTTTAACCAGCCATCTTCTGTTAATACTTCTTTAGTAAGTTCAGGCTCTTTGTAATATCCTTTCATGATATTATCACCTTTTGCCCACACTTCACCTTCGCCTGTTTTTGGATCAGGATTATTAATTTTTATTTGCACTCCCTGCATAGTTGGTCCTGTTGCTCTATATCTTACATCACGCGGATTAGCACCAGAAATCATAGGAGCAGATTCTGTGAGTCCGTATCCTATTGCATATGGAAATTTTGCTTCTCTAAGGAATTTTTCAACAAATGGGTCCAACGCAGCACCTCCAACACCAAAAAATTCTAGTTTACCACCGAAAGTTTCCTTTAATTTTTTTCCAGCTAACCTATTCAATATTTTTCGTATGAACGAAACCTTATACAAAGAAGCAATTGTAGCATTCTTTGTAAATGAGGGTAATACTTTATTTTTATAGATTTTCTCAATAACCATTGGAACACTTAATATATGAGTAGGTTTTACTTTAGCCATTGCTGGAATTAAGACATTGGCTGTTGGTGGTTTTTCCAGATAATAGACTGAAGCACCTTGTAAAATTGGTACAATTAACCCTAAAGTATTTTCATAAGTGTGCGATAATGGTAATATGGATAGAAATCTATGACGAGATTTAACGTGTTCAACCGTTAAAACCTGAATGGCATCAAAAACCAGATTCTTATGAGTAAGCATTACTCCTTTTGATTTTCCAGTGGTTCCTGAGGTATAAATGATAGAGGCTAGGTCGTCTTCTTGAACAATATAATCTGATTTATTATTTTCTTGTGAAGCAGAAGATTTAACAACTTTAAAATCATCCATGAAAACGATAGACTCAAGTAAATTATCATCTAAATTTTCAATTTTTGGATACATTAATTCTGAAATGAAGATAGATTTTGCTTCAGAGTGTTCAATGATGTTTTTTATTTCATTTTCATGAAAATCAGGCAGTAGAGGAACCGCAACAGCACCAATAGAGGTAATGGCGAAAAAGGCAATACCCCAATTTGGCATATTCCTACTCAAAATAGCCACTTTATCTCCATTGCGAATGCCTAACTTCCTTAGTAAGGCCTTAATTTTTTCAACTTCGGCATGCATATCACTATAAGTGTATGGTTCGTCACTTACAAAAGAAAGAGCATTATTGTTGGCATAAAGTTTAATGCTGTTTTCAAGCAAGAAGGGCAAGGTTTGAGTAGATAATTTGTTCATAATAATTTCTTTATGTGAGCAAGTATATGACAAATACGGTTTGTATTCACATATTTAGATGGTTTAATGTTGTCAAAAGTAACACATATATTGATTAATGAAAACTTTGAGCCTATTAAATATTAACAATTGTTATTTCAAACTGCTTGTAACAGCTACGCAGAAGTGAATACAATCAATATGTAGTGAAACTCTATTTATTTTATATAGTATAAAATAGATCAAATGGAATACCCAAGTGATTATATTGTGAGAATAATAGTGATATGAGTATCGATCGAATTATTATTGATACGAAGCCTGAATATTTCCAATAACATACCATTTGAGGTGCAAATGCATAGTAAATCTTGACGTACATCAAGAATCCATTTATCTTATTCATTTAACTTTGTATTGATAAATCGGTGTGTAAAAAATGGAAGAGATAGATAATGAGACACGGAATGAATTTACAAAAATTAAGAATAGGCGATAAGAAGAAAACGCTTCTAGTACTAATATCATTTCTTGCAGTTTATCTCATCTGGGGATCAACATTTATGGCAATAAAGGTGGTAGTTGAAACTGCCCCAGCATTTATTTCAATGGGTATTCGTTTTGTCCTTGCAGCTATACTCTTAGCACTGTTTTTACCTTTTTCAAAAGGAATTAAATATCATAGAAGAGAAATTTTCAACTCTTCTTTTTTAGGGATACTTTATTTTACAGGTTGTATGGGTTTTGTGGCCTGGGCCGAAAAGTATATTCCTTCAGGCATAGCTTCTGTATTAACAAGTTTAATCCCTTTATGGTTTTTAGTATTTGAGGTAGTGCTTTATAGAAATCGCCAACCTCGTATGATTGCATGGTTGGGTATATTATCTGGAATTATTGGAGTTATCATACTGGTGGGATTAAATAATATAAAACAGATGAATCAGGTTTCACTTCTTCCTTTCTTGGCAGTAATTGTTTCTTCCATGTTATGGTCTTTTACAGCCATCTTAAGTACGAAAATTAAGAAACCAAAAAATAGAAAGTTGGATTTATCTATTCAGATGATGGCTGGAGGCTTAATAAATATAATCGTAGGCCTGTTCACAAAAGAACTGAATGACTTCTCAATGGAAGTATTTAATATTAAAACTGTTAGTGCGCTATTATATTTATCAACCTTTGGTTCCATATTAACTTTGTTGGCTTTTAATTATTTATTAGATAATGTTAAACCTAGTTTGGTTTCTACATATAGCTATGTAAATCCAATTATTGCTTTATTTCTTGGGTGGTTAATTCTTAACGAGGAACTAAATATTAGAATAATTTTTGCAAGTGCCTTAATAATACTAGGTATAGTTTTCATTAAGCTGGGAGAAAAGAAACCCAAAAAAATTAAAATGAATTCAGAAAGACAAACAATCAAAGCCGCTTAGGCTTTTAAAATTATAAGTGCTATGTCATTGTTAAATTATGTAAAAAGAGAAGAAGCAACAGGTCATATCGCTGAAATTTACGATATGCTTGAAGAAAGAATAAAAGTCATACCTAATGTTGTGCAGTTTTATACGGCAAGTCCGGAACTATTTGGGAAGTTAATGGGATTGATTGGTCACTTTATTGATCATCCTAAACTGGAAAGAGAAATGGTTGCATATACTAGAATGCTGATTTCGCACAAATCAAAGGCTGAATATTGTGTTAAGTTGCAATCAGGTATTTTAAGAAGCATGGAAATTTCTGAGCAAGACCTTGATGTTGCTAAAGAAGATTACACCAAGGTAAGATTGAATGATAAAAATAGAGCGCTGGTATGCTTTGTTCTGGATATGATGTTTGATAAACTGGAAAATGCAAAATCTAGAATTGAAGAACTCAAAGAACATGGTTGGACTGATAAAGATATTTTTGAAGCTAGCGTGATGGGAGCTATTCAGAAAGGCATGGTGAATGTTATTAAAACTTTTGAAGTGCAACCGGATTTTTAATAACTTACCTAACCATAACATCTAAATATGGAGGAATAAACATGGAAAATAATATAGACCTTAAAGTATGTACAACATGCAAGCTTTGTATGGATGTTTGTCCGTGTAAGGTAATCGGTGTAAATAATAAAGGTAAAATGCATTTTATCCCTGGAAAGGAATCAATTTGCATAAGATGCGGACAATGCATGGCAATTTGCAATACTAAGGCAATAAAGATAGATGGATATTCTTATGAAAAGAATTTTGTAGATCTACCAGAAAATGATTTGGACTATACAGATTATATCAATTTTATTTCGAAACGAAGGTCTGTAAGAAATTATAAAGATAAATCGATTTCCAATGAGCTAATTAATCGAATACTTGAATCTATTTCATATGCACCCTTTGGAGCATCGCCAGAACACATGTGTATTACAGTTATTAATAACCGCAAGACTATTGAATCGGCATTGCCATTAATTTCAAAGTTCCTCAATAGTATTGTTCAATTTATTGAAAACCCAATAGTAAGATTTTTTATAAAAAGAAAGGCCGGAATAGAGACGTTTAATACTATAAAAAATCATATATATCCAATTTCAAAAAGCGGTAATTATAAATTAGAGGAAGGAGACAGGATTACCAGGGGTGCACCGGCATTAATTGTTTTTCACGCTGAAAAAGGGGCAGAAGCACATACATCTAATGCATTAATATATGCTACTTACGCTATGATGGCAGCAGAATCGTTGGGACTAGGATCATTGATGAATGAAATTGTCCCTGCAGCAATAAATAAATTGGATGAGGTAAAAAAGATTTTTCAGATACCTATGGATCACGAAGCGGTAATCTCGTTGAATCTTGGTTATCCTAAGTATAAATACAAAAGAGGAATTAAAAGAAATTATTATAAAGTCAATATAATTAATTAATATAAGACAAAATATAATGATAGATAAATCAAAGGAATTACATTCATCTATTGAATTAATTAATGATAAGGTAAATTTTGAAGGAATAGTGGATCAAAATGATCCAATATCTATTGATTATACTCCACCTTTAGGCGATAATTTAGGCTATACTTCATTAGAACTTTTCTTACTAAGTATTAGTTCATGCCTCGGCACATCTGTTCTAGCATTTCTCAGAAGAATGCAGAAAACTATAAATACGTTCCATATTGATTCTGTTGTTTACAGAAAGCAAGATCATCCAACAGGCTTTGAAAAAGTTGTATTAAATTTAAAACTGACATCGAGAGATGTTACTTCTGAAGATTTAATGAAGGTCATTAAGATGTCGGAAGAGACTTATTGTCCTGTAATCTCTATGATAAAAGGGAATGTAGAAATTATAATCAATTTTGAAATAAACGAGGAAAATATTATTGAAATAATTGATTATTCAGATGACTTAAAAGAATCCATCAAGATTCTTAACTATGAATGGCTCGAAAAATATTTTCATATTGAGAAAGGAGACATCATTTCACTTTCGAATCCTAAGGAAGAAATAATAGAAAAGGGAGGAATGATCTATTATGCACGACTAAATAATCAGATTGTTGGGACTGTAGCACTTCTCAAAAAAACCGATGAGATCTTTGAAATTGCCAAAATGGCTGTAACTGCTGATGCACAAGGTTACGGTATAGGAACTGTATTGTTGGAGCACTGTTTAAATGTTGCCAAACAGAAATCTGTTCAAACACTTATCTTATATTCCAACACCAAATTAGAATCAGCAATTCACTTATATCGAAAATATGGTTTTTATGAAGTTGAATTAGAACCAGGACTTTATGATAGAGCTAATATAAAAATGGAGAAACAAATTTTTAGCTAATAAAACAATTGATCTATGAATAATCAAGCTCGAACAGATAAAACCTGTATTCCTTATCCAAGAAAAGGAATTTATTGGTTGGTTACCTTACCTTTTGTAATGGTATTAATTGGAGTTGCAATTTTTTTGGGGACTTTCAATATATCCCTGGCGATTACCTACTTCAGTTTTTATATTGTTTCTACTTTTTTACACGGATATGTATGTTCATTTAGTGAGTGTCCATATAAAGGAACCTTTTGTCCAGGAGCATTTGGATGGTTTCCGGCGGGTAAAATAGCAGGAAAATTAAAACCAAAGAAAAAAAATGATCAGCTAATAGGTATTTTGTTTATGTTCATTATGTTATGCATATTAGGGATACTGGTGTTACCCTTGTATTGGTTAAGTAATCTGGGACTTGCAGCAAGTATCGGATATGGACTTTTTATTGTCATTCACTTTTTTTCTTTTGTTATATTTATATGTCCTAAATGTGCGGGTAGAGGATATTGCCCCACGGCCAAACTTTCAAATACATTAAATAAAAAATTATTCAATAAATCCATCTTAAATTAGACGAATAATTATGTACATCTCTGATGTCTCAAAAACAGCTATAATAACGCTCCGAAGCAGAGTAATTGAGTCAGAAAAGGGCAGGATTAGATTTTCTGACCCAATGGCTGTTTATGTGCTCGATAAGCTGAAATTGTTATATCCGAATTACACAAACGAATTTGTATTTACCAAAAACTTATCTCCAACATTAACTTCTCATTTAGCACTTCGAGCAAGAAAGTATGATGCTTTAATTAATGAATATATCTCACAGAATCCAGGTTGTACAGTTGTTAACCTGGGCTGCGGATTCGATACCCGATATTGGAGAATAGATCATGAGAACTGTCGATATTTTGAACTGGACCTGCCTGAAATGATCGATATTAAAAAGGAGATATTGAAGGATAATTTAAACTATGATCTTATAGGGTGCTCAGTGTTAGATAAATCATGGATAGAACAAATAACCCATAAAGGTAATGAAAAGGTTCTTCTGGTTGCTGAAGGTTTATTGATGTATTTAAATAAAAAGGAAGTAATCGACCTTTTTAAAGTGTTCTCAGAAAAGTTGATCGATTCACAAATCATATTGGAGGTTGTAACTGAAAAATATACCCACGGACTCTGGAAAAAGATGGCAGAG